>JAFWTK010000184.1 GCA_017518935.1 Prevotella sp. | reverse complement strand
GTCGAGACCACGGCGGTAAGAAGCGGCAGCAGCAGCCATCAGACCACAGAGACAAGCAGGAATGGAAATCATCAGCACTCGCGGGATGGTAATGTCAAAGTTGTTTGCGTTTGAGATGGAAACGAAGGCAACAACGGCAGCGGCGATTGGGGAACAGGTGATACCAACCTGAGAGGCGATAGAGGCCACACCACAAGGGCGCTCAGGACGAATGCCTTTCTTTAATGCAATGTCACAAATGATTGGCATCAAGGTATATACGACGTGACCGGTTCCAACCAAAACAGTTAGGAAGAAGGTGGTCAACGGTGCCAGGAAAGTGATGCGATCCGGATGCTTGCGCAGCAATTTCTCCGCAATCTGGATGAGCCAGTCCATACCACCAGAGGCCTGCATAATACCAGCACAGGTGACGGCAGCGATGATGATATAGATCACATCAGTCGGCGGCGTACCAGGCTGTAAGCCAAAACCGAACACGAGAATAGCCAGTCCGATACCGGAGATGGCGCCAAGGGCAAGCGAACCATAGCGTGACCCTATCCATAACGCTCCTAAGACGATGCAGAGTTGAAGAATCATTAATACCATACAAAATATTATTAGTTATTGAATTCACATATTTACACTAGGCTGCAAAGTTACACATTATTTTTTGTAAAACGAACTTTTTGAAAGGAAATTAAATTGTAAATCTTAAAATTGCTTATTTCCTTTGTCGGCTCGGATAATTTTACTACCTTTGCACGCTAAATAAGACAAAGTAGAAATCAAAAGTAATATAATGACTAAGAAATTTGCTGAACATAACGGGTTGAATCTGACCCAAGTGAATAATGATATCCTGAAAATGTGGCAGGAGAACAATATCTTCTGGCGCTCGATAGAGGAACGGGAAGGCTGTCCCCAGTTTGTTTTCTATGAGGGTCCCCCTTCTGCCAACGGTCATCCGGGTATTCACCACGTGCTAGCACGTACCATCAAGGACACCTTCAATCGCTATAAGACGATGAAGGGCTATCAGGTGAAACGTAAAGCCGGTTGGGACACCCACGGTCTGCCTGTAGAACTGGGTGTTGAGAAAGAACTCGGTATCACCAAGGCAGATATCGACAACAAGGAAAGTGAGAAATACATCTCGACAGAGGACTATAACAAGAAATGTCGTGAGAACGTGATGATGTTCACCCAGGAATGGCGTGACCTCACCGAGAAGATGGGCTACTTTGTAGACCTTGACAATCCGTATATCACATACGACAATAAATACATTGAGACGCTGTGGTGGTTGCTGAAACAGTTCTACAACAAGGGGCTACTCTACAAGGGCTATACCATCCAGCCATATTCTCCGGCAGCAGGTACAGGACTGAGTTCACACGAGTTGAATCAGCCCGGCTGTTACAGGGATGTCAAAGACACCACATGTACGGCGCAGTTTAAGGTCAAGACCCCGAATCCTGAGATGGCAGAGTGGGGGACACCCTACTTCCTGGCATGGACGACAACACCTTGGACACTTGCAGCCAACTCGGCTCTCTGCGTAGGTCCGAAGATCGACTATGTGGCTGTTCAGACATACAACACCTATACCGCCGAGAAGATCACCGTGGTGATGGCCGAAGCACGTCTGAATGCCTACCTGGCTCCAGAAGGTCAGATCACTGACGGCGGTGAGATGCCTGAATATAATAAAGGTGAGAAATTCATTCCCTATCGTATCGTAGGACGCTACAAGGGTCTAGACCTCGTCGGCATGGAATATGAGCAGTTGATGCCTGCCATCAAACCGATGGGTGATGCTTTCAAGGTGATCCCCGGTGATTATGTGACGACAGAAGATGGTACGGGTATCGTGCATATCGCACCCAACTTCGGTGCCGATGATGCTTTCGTAGCCAAGAAGGCTGGTATCTGTCCGATTGTACTGATTGACAAGAAGGGTGCAGAGCGTCCTGTGGTAGATTTGCAGGGTAAGTACTTTGTCATAGAGGATCTTGATGTGGACTTCGTGAAGAAGTACGTGAACGTAGACGAGTGGAATAAGTTCGCTGGCCGCTACGTAAAGAATGCCTACGACGATACATTGACGGATAAAGACGAAACTCTCGACATATCCATTTGTATGGACCTGAAAGCCCAAAACAAGGCTTTCCGCATAGAGAAACACGTACACAACTATCCCCACTGTTGGCGTACGGACAAGCCGGTGCTCTACTATCCGCTCGACTCGTGGTTTATCAAGAGTACTGCCAAGAAAGACCGTATGTTCGAACTCAACAAGACCATCAACTGGCAACCTGAATCAACAGGTACAGGACGCTTCGGCAACTGGCTGGAGAATCTGAACGACTGGAATCTCTCCCGTTCTCGTTTCTGGGGAACGCCGCTGCCCATCTGGCGCGATGAGGATGGCAAGGAAATCTGCATCGGTAGCGTTGAGGAACTCTATAACGAGATCGAGAAGGCTGTGAAGGCTGGTGTGATGAAGAGTAATCCGTTGAAGGATAATGGCTTTGTGCCTGGCGATATGAGCAAGGAGAACTACGACAAGATCGACCTGCATCGTCCGTATGTAGACCATATCGTACTCGTCAGTGAGAGTGGCAAGCCGATGAAGCGTGAGACAGACCTGATTGACGTCTGGTTCGACTCAGGTTCGATGCCATACGCCCAGATACACTATCCATTTGAGAATAAGGATCTGATTGACAAGGGGACAGCCTTCCCTTGTGATTTTATCAACGAGGGTGTGGATCAGACTCGTGGCTGGTTCTTTACACTGCATGCCATCGCCACGATGATCTTCGACTCTGTCGCTTTCAAAAACGTGATCTCTTCCGGTCTCGTGCTTGATGCGAAAGGCAATAAGATGTCGAAACATGTGGGCAACGTGGTGAATCCCTTCGATATGATTGGGAAGTACGGTTCTGATGCTGTTCGTCTGTATATGATGACCAACTCAGAGCCTTGGGACAATTTGAAATTCGACCCGGAAGGTGTGGACGAGGTGCGCCGTAAGTTCTTCGGCACCTTGTATAATACTTATAGTTTCTTTGCCTTGTATGCCAATGTGGATGGCTGGACTCCGGATTATCCTGGTACACCGGAAATCACGGAAAGACCGGAGATAGACCGTTGGATACTTTCCTGCCTGAACACGCTGATCAAAGGCGTGGAGGCTGAGTTGGATGGCTATGACCCAACTCGCGCCGGTCGACTGATTGATGCCTTTGTCAATGATGATCTCTCCAACTGGTACGTGCGCCTGAACCGTAAGCGTTTCTGGGGCAAAGAGATGGGTGCTGATAAACTCTCTGCCTATCAGACTCTCTATACCTGTCTGATGACAGTTGCTAAGTTGCTGGCACCGTTTGCGCCTTTCTATGCAGACCAGTTGTATAAGGACTTAGGTGGTGAACTCGACTCAGTCCATCTGGATAAGTTCCCTGTGGCTGATGAAAGTCGGATTAACAAGGATCTGGAAGTTCGTATGCAGATGGCCCAGAAGATTACATCGATGGCTCTCGCCCTGCGCCGCAAGGTGAATATCAAGGTTCGTCAGCCGTTACAGGCCATTATGATTCCAGCCATTGATGTTGAGCAGAAGAAACACATCGAGGCAGTGAAGGATCTGATTATGAACGAGGTTAACGTGAAGGAACTCCGTTTCGTGGAGGGTGCCGGCGTTCTCGTGAAGAAGGTGAAGTGTAACTTCCGTACGATGGGTAAGAAGTACGGTAAACTGATGAAGGGTGTTGCTGCCGCTATGGACCAACTCTCACAGGAGCAGATTGCTGCACTCGAACAGCAAGGCACCATCTGTATCGAGGTCGAGGGACAGCAGTTGACAGTAGAGGCCGTTGATGTGGAGATTATCTCTGAGGACATCCCCGGCTGGTTGGTCGCCAATGACGGTAATCTCACCGTAGCCCTTGAAGTGGAACTGACCGATGAACTGAAGGACGAGGGTATGGCCCGTGAGTTGATTAACCGCATCCAGAATATCCGCAAGGAGAGCGGCTTAGAAATCACAGACCGCATAACTGTCTGTATTGCTCCCAATGAAGAGGTCGGGAAGAGTCTTGACAGTTTTGCAGACTATATCAAGACACAGGTTCTGGCAGACAATATCAGTATACAAGCAAATGACGGTCAGGAGATAGACTTCGACGACTTCAAACTGAACATCAAAGTAGAAAAAGTATAACGTTCAATAACTTTACAATTATGGCAGAAAAGACACGTTATTCTGACGAGGAACTTGAAGAGTTCCGTCAGATCATCAATGAGAAAATGGCCTTGGCCAAGCGCGACTACGACCAGATGATGCGCGTTTTGATGAATGAGGATTCCAACGATGTGGATGATACCTCACCTACCTACAAGGCATTGGAGGAGGGGAGTACGACCCAGTCAAAAGAAGAAATCATCAGCATGGCTGCCCGACAGCAGAAATTCATCCAGGGGCTAAAAGCCGCCCTTGTCCGTATCGAAAACAAGACATACGGTATTGACCGCATTACGGGTGAACTGATTCCGAAGGAGCGCCTTCGTGCTGTGCCTCATGCCACTTTGAGTGTTCAGTCGAAGATGAATCAAAAGAAAGAGAAGTGAGCCTGTTAAGGAAGGTATTCACTGACGGCAGACTGGCAGTCATTGTGGTGGCTGTTATTCTGTTGATCGACCAAGTCATTAAGATTTGGGTGAAGACCACTATGTGCCTCCACGAGTCCATCCGCATCACTAGTTGGTTCTATATCAATTATATCGAAAATATGGGAATGGCTTTCGGCATGCAGATTGGCAGTAAGGTCATACTCTCTGCCTTCCGGTTCGTAGCCATTGTCATATTAGTATATTATCTCTGGAAACAGGTTAAGGAGCGGGCACGTACGAGTTATGTGCTATGTCTGTCGTTGATCCTCGGAGGTGCCATAGGAAACTTGATAGATTGTATGTTTTATGGTCTCTGTTTTGCCGGCTCATCAGAATTCTATACCTCTTATTTCGTACCTTTCGGCACAGGCTACGCCCCCTTCCTGATGGGAAAGGTGGTAGATATGTTTTATTTCCCACTAATTGACACGGAGTGGCCTGACTGGATGCCCATCATCGGAGGTGACCATTTCGTCTTCTTCAGTCCTGTGTTTAATTTTGCAGATGCAAGCATTAGCGTAGGTGTTGTATTGCTGTTATTGTTTTTCAGAAAAGAGATCAGTGAGATCACATTGAAACGAGAAACAAAAGAAGGAGCATGATGCAGGGGAAGATTATACATATAATATATATAAGTATAGTATTGATTCTGCTGTCAGCCTGTAAGCCGGGAGTACCAAGAGAATTTATTCAACCAGGTGATATGGAGGATATCCTTTACGACTATTATGTCTCACAGGGGATGGCATCTGTTCCCGGGTTCAATTCTGGTAGTGAAGACTATAGACGTGACTTGTATTTTAATGCAGTCTTGAAGAAGCATCATGTGACGAGGGCTGATTTCGACTCTTCGCTGGTGTATTATTACACGCGTGCGGATCAGTTCGTGGATATCTTTCACAATGTTCAGGACCGTCTGAGTCAGGATGCGCTTGACCTCGGTGCCTCAGAGGGTGAGGTGGAACGCTTCACGGCACACAGTCTCACAGGTGACACTGCCGATGTGTGGGAAGGGAACCGCAGTATCATGCTGATACCTTATGCACCTTATAATCGTCTGCAGTTTATTCAGAAAGCAGACACTTCGTATCATAAAGGCGATCGTTTTATGTTGGTATTCAAGAACAACTACTTATATCAGGGAGGATCGAAGGATGCCGTGGTTTATCTCGCACTGAAATATGAGAACGACAGTATCGTATCTAAAGTGACCCGTTTCGTTGTCAGCGGAGACACCCAACTGAGAATGGATGCCTGTGACCTGAAGGTGAAGGAAGTGATGGGCTATTTCTATTTGGGGGAGGGCTATGAGAAAAATACTGATCTCAAATTGTTATTCTTGACCGATGTCCAATTAATCCGTTTCCATAAGCAAAAAACAGACAATTCCCAGAATCCTGCTTCTGAGACAATTAAGGCAGACAGTATAAAGACCATTCCTGACTCCGTGAGGAAGTTACAACGTCACCAGTTCGGGGTAAGGCCTGTTGGAAAAGAAGTGTAATATATATAAACCGATAAAAACTATAGAAATATGAATCTAAGGTTCCGTCTGGCATTGATGAACTTTCTGGAGTTCGCCGTTTGGGGTGCATACCTTACATGCATGGGTAATTATCTTGGGGCTGCGGGCCTCGGTGACCAGATTGCCTGGTTCTATGCCATCCAAGGTATTGTCAGTCTTTTCATGCCTACGCTGATGGGGATCGTGGCTGACAGATATATCCAGCCCCAGCGACTGCTGGGTCTCTGCCATCTCGCAGCAGGCACCTTTATGTTCGGCTGCTGGTGGTTGGGCAAAGAGGCCGGTGTCGGACAGGAACTGACAGAAAAATCGACATTCATTCTGTTTTACACCCTGAGTGTGGCTTTCTATATGCCAACAATAGCCCTGGCGAATACCACCGCCTTTACCATATTGAAAAACAATGGTTATGACACCTTGAAGGATTTCCCGCCTATCCGAGTATTGGGAACAGTTGGTTTCATCGTAACAATGTGGTTTGTCAATTGCGCCGTTTGGTTTGTGGAAAGTTCTTCTTGGGATGGGGCTACTTTTACGTTGACGTTTGCAGAGCACCCCCATAAATTCCAATATACTCATATGCAATTCTTTGTCTCTGGTTTGTTGAGCATCATTCTTTTCCTCTATTGCTTTACATTACCGCATTGTAAACTGACGAAGAAAGACCAGAAAGTATCCTTGGCTGAGAGTTTTGGCCTGAATGCATTCAAACTATTCAAGACTCGGAAGATGGCCATGTTCTTTATCTTCTCGGCCCTATTAGGCATGTGTCTACAAGTCACTAACGGATATGCCGGACCGTTCATCACCAGTTTCAAAGGCAGTACCGACCCCGTTGTCGCATCATCCTTTGCTGCGAACAATGCAACGTTGCTCACTTCTATCAGTCAGATTAGTGAGGCTCTCTGTATTCTGATGATCCCGTTCTTTCTGAAACGCTATGGTATCAAGATCGTCATGCTGATATCATTGTTTGCCTGGGTCTTCCGCTTTGGATTCTTTGGCATTGGTGATCCCACTATGCCAGGCGTATTATTCTTCATCCTGTCCTGTATCGTCTATGGTGTTGCCTTCGACTTCTTCAATGTCTCCGGTGGTATCTTTGTCGATCAGGAGTGCGAGCCTTCTGTTAAGGCTTCTGCCCAAGGTCTGTTCATGATGATGACCAATGGCGTGGGAGCCACTGTGGGAACCTTGGTTGCTGGTGAGATCGTCAACTACTATTGTTCATGGCAGGACGGATTCCTGCAAGGTGACTGGCCCATCTGTTGGTTTATCTTTGCCTCCTTCGCCATTGTTGTTGCTGTGACATTTGCCCTTGTATTCAAACCGGATCAGAAATAGTAAGTCGTATGAAGGAAGTGAGGTTTTTTTATGTGCCAGACGCCCAGCAGCAGACAGAACTGCCACCTGACGAAGCCATGCATGCCATGCGTGTCCTTCGATTGAAGGGTGGGGATGAGTTGTTTTTGATGGACGGCAAGGGTAACTATTTTAAGGCCGAAGTAACGATAGCAGCCACACACCATTGCTATTATGAGATTAAAGAATGTTTGCCTCAGAAGCCTCAGTGGAAAGGACACAGGCATCTTGCCATTGCCCCCACGAAAATGTTGGACCGCATTGAGTGGATGATAGAAAAAGTGACGGAAATAGGCGTTGATGAAATATCATTTATCAACTGTCAGTTCTCGGAAAGAAGACTGTTGAAGACGACTCGTCTCGAAAAAATCGCTATTTCCGCCGTCAAACAAAGTCGAAAGGCCTGGAAGCCTGTACTCAATGAGATGGAACTTCTGAAACGGTTTCTTGAATTGCCAAGAAAAGGGAAGAAGTATATTGCTCATTGTTATAATGAAATACCACGTACCTACCTTTTCGATGAATTACAGAAAAATGAAGATGACGAGGAGGTCACTGTGCTGATAGGTCCTGAGGGCGATTTCAGTCTTGAAGAAGTTAAGGATTGTATGAAAAAAGGATATCAAAGCGTCCATTTGGGAGAAAGTCGACTGCGCACGGAAACAGCCGGACTTGCTGCCGTCATGATGATTCAACTGGCAAAGAAACAAATCAAATAAACAAACTAATGATATGACTGACGAGAAAATTATGTTAACCATCAAACCCGATGGTGAGTACTGGCAACCGGAACTTGAGACTATGCCAAGAGAGCAACTAGAACAGTTGCAAGTGAAGAAATTGAAGAAGAGCATCGACATTGCCCTGAAATCTCCTTTCTACAAGAAGCGTCTGGGTGATCTCGGTATCACAAGCGACTCCATCAATTCACTTGCCGACCTTCGCAAGATTCCCTTCACAACCAAGCAGGATTTGCGCGACAATTATCCCTATGGACTGGTTGGCGGTAATTTAGACGATGCCGTCCGTATCCACTCCACGAGTGGAACGACGGGTAACCCTTGTGTCGTCGTTTATTCTGAGCATGACATCTGCTCATGGGCCAATATGATTGCCCGTAACCTTTATATGGTAGGTTGTCGCAAGAGTGACGTGTTCCAGAATTCCAGCGGCTACGGTATGTTTACGGGTGGTCTGGGTTTCCAGTATGGTGCAGAATGGCTGGGTGCTATGACTGTTCCCGCTGCCGCAGGAAACTCCAAGCGTCAGATTAAGTTCATCAAGGACTTCGGCACCACAGCCCTCCATGCCATTCCCTCGTACGCCATCCGTTTGGCCGAGGTGTTCAAGGAGGAGGGGGTAGACCCTGCCACCACCAAACTCCGCACTCTTTGTATTGGTGCCGAACCTCATACTGAGGAGCAGCGTCGCCGTATCGAGCGTATGTTGGGTGTGAAGGCATACAATTCATTCGGCATGACTGAGATGAATGGTCCTGGTGTTGCCTTTGAATGCAAGTATCAGGAAGGTATGCACCTCTGGGAGGATAACTATATCGTGGAGATTGTCGATCCTGACACATTAGAACCTGTGCCTGATGGTGAAATGGGTGAGATGGTGCTCACCACGCTCGACCGCGATATGATGCCTATATTAAGGTATCGCACACGCGACCTTACCCGTATCATTGCCGAACCTTGTAAGTGCGGACGTACGCATCGTCGTATTGATCGTATCAAAGGCCGTACTGACGATATGTTTATCATCAAAGGTGTCAATGTCTTCCCCATGCAGGTGGAGAAGATTCTCGTACAGTATCCTGGATTAGGCAGTAACTACCTGATTACCCTTGAAACCATCGATGATAATGATGTGATGACCGTAGAGGTTGAGATTGACGGTCTGGAGACCGATATCTATCCTGAGATTCAGAATATGACTAAGGACATCCAGCGCGCCTTGAAAGACGAAATTCTGTTGACGCCTCGAGTAAAACTTGTCAAGAAGGGTTCTCTGCCACAGAGCGAAGGTAAGGCTGTTCGTGTCCATGATCTTCGCAACAACAAGTAGAGTAGGGGATGATATTGGATAAGAAACTTCATAAGACTCTATTGACAGTCATTCTGTTTTGCGGAATGACTGTCATGTGCCATGCTCAAGAAAGAATCTCGAACCTGTTTCGAGTGATGCCAGACTCGCTCCTGCCTGTTCTTTCTGAAAACAACCGTTTGGATATGATAGATTTTATGGCATCCGGAATGAAGGCGGAAGTATCGAATAGGCTAGGGGGGAGGAGTGAGATGACTATGTTGGCGGATGACAGTCTGCGTGTTAAGGTGAGTGATGCATTAACAGTTACACTTTGGCTTATCACGCCTTTGGATTCCATTGAAGATGGCAATGAGATCATCTGCTTTATCAGGACTTATGGCACTGACAAGTCTATGCTTCAATCTGTTACATCGTTCTATACCACTCAATGGAATCAGTTGAATCAGACACCACCTCTCAATGATAAAGATACCCAGCGGATTCAGGCGCTTGATATGCAAACAATTCTAAATTGGGAGCGTGACATTCTAAAAAAAGATTAAAACAATAGAG
>JAFWTK010000183.1 GCA_017518935.1 Prevotella sp. | reverse complement strand
GGGTAAGGAACTGCCAATGCTCTTCTCGCAGACACCTGGCGTGCTGGCGTGGAGCGAGAACGGCTTAGGTACGGGTACCACCTATATGCGCATCCGTGGTGCTGGCGACTCGCGTATCAACGTCACCCTCGACGGTGTGCCTCTCAATTCGCCTGAGGATCAGTGTGTGTTCTGGGCGAATATGAACTCCTACGGTTCTCTGCTTGGAAGTGTGCAGATACAGCGCGGCGTGGGTACGTCGACGAATGGCGACGGTGCCTTTGGCGGTTCTGTGGCTCTCTCATCGGCCACACCTGATCAGCAGGCTGGGGGAGAGGTGTCGGCCTCGTATGGCTCCTTCAACACGTTCAATGTGGGTGGTAAGTTCTCCACGGGTCTGTTGGGAAATCACTGGATCCTCGACGGGGCCTACCATCAGACGAATACCGATGGTTTCGTTCACGGCACCTCAGGGCGTAGCGGCTCCTACTACGGAGGACTCACCTGGCTGGCATCCGATGACTTTGTGCTCCGCTACAAGAACATCGGTAACTTCGAGCGTACGGGTCAGGCCTGGAACGGTGTCACCGCAGGCACCAACGACCTGAGTATCATGGACGGTACATACGGTATGAAGACGGGTATCAAGACCTACGAGGATATGTGGGACAAAGGCTTAGGTAAATACAACTCACTCTATGAGGCGATGATCATCAACGACGACGGCACGTATTCAATGGAGCGCTACAAGATGGCCGATGGCTCCTACTGGGACAAGACCACTGACAACTTCTGGCAAAACCACAATATCCTCTCCGCTTCGTGGAATATCAGTGAACGGTGGTCCACATCCGCCTCGCTGCACTATACCTATGGCTACGGCTATTATGAGGAGTTCCGTCCCAACAACAAACTCTCGAAGTTTGGCATGACGGCTGCCGATGCGGAGGGTAATAACATCAAGAAGACGGACTTCGTGCGCAAGAAGGGTCTGACACAGCATAGTTATGGACTTGTTTGGAACGCCAATTACAAGGATGAGTCGTGGGACATCATCGGCGGACTCTCTGTCCAGAACTTCGACGGCAACCATTTCGGCTATGTCACCTACGCTGCCAACGACATCGTACGCCAGAAGTACCTCGCCAACGGCGACTACAAATATTACGACTCCGATGCCCACAAACTCGACGGCAATGTCTATCTGAAAGCCGCCTATCATATCAATGAACAGTGGGATGTGTTTGGCGACATCCAGTACCGTCACGTGGGCTACAAGACCGATGGTATCAATGATAAGTTCTATGACGATGCCTCGGGCTACTACAACCAGCCCCTCGACATCGACAAGAAGTACGACTTCTTCAACCCAAAGGCTGGTTTTTCTTGGAGTCTCGACGGGCACCGCATCTATGGCTCCGTGGCTTTAAGTCATCGCGAACCGGAACGCAACAATTTCACGGATAATGGTTCCTATCCCGCCCCGAAGGCTGAACAATTGCTAGACTTCGAACTGGGCTACACCTATACTAATGATATCTGGCAGGTGGGTGTCAACGGCTATTATATGAAGTACAACGACCAGTTTGTGCAGACGGGTGAACTGAGTGACATCGGTGAGAACCTCACCACGAACATCAAGGACTCGTATCGTCTCGGTGTCGAACTGCAGGCAGGTGTTAACATCACTCCGTGGCTCTCCCTCGAAGGCAACGCCGCCCTGAGCAGCAACAAGATTAAGGACTTCGATGAGGTGGTGGAGGACTGGGACAACGGTT
>JAFWTK010000182.1 GCA_017518935.1 Prevotella sp. | reverse complement strand
GTCGCGGATACCTTAGTGACCGAGCGAGCGGATGCGAGCGGTTGCATCCCTTCCCCTGGAGAGGGGAAGGGCCTTGGGATGGGGTTGAAGCCCCTTCTTAGGACCACAAGAAGGGGTTGGGGTTGTTGTGACCCCCAAGCCGGAGGCTTGGCAAAATTGTTATTCGGGGCTACATCTTGCGTGTTGCCCAATTCGTTACTCGGAAAAACCAAAAAGCATTTTAGTTTTTCGCTCGCTTAATCGAACTTTGACCTACGGTCGAAGGTACTCACGCTCGGGAAAGCAAAAAAATCTGTGATTTTTTTTTGCTTTCCACTCGCTTAATCGAACTTTGCTGCTTCGCAGCGAAGGTACTCACGCTCGGGAAAGCAAAAAAAACTGTGATTTTTTTTGCTTTCCACTCGCTTAATCGTACCTTTGCAGCCACATTCTCAGTTTCATCATCTACAGCAAATCTGTTATGGACAACGAGAGCCAACAACATCTATACAACAACCCCTCATCACGGGAAGAACAGTATGCGGCACTGATACCGCAAATTGCCAGTCTGATAGCCGACGAGCACAACACCGTGGGCGTGTTAGCCAACGTGACTGCCGCACTGCATACGGCATTCGGCGAGCGTTTCTTCTGGGTGGGGTTCTATCTGGTAGAGGGCAAGGAATTGACACTCGGTCCCTTCCAAGGCACGGTGGCCTGCTTCAGAATAGGCTACGGGCACGGTGTATGCGGCACGACATGGGCACAGGGAAAGACCATCATCGTAGACGATGTGGAGGAGTTTCCCGGACATATCGCCTGTTCGTCGCTCTCACGGTCGGAGATCGTAGTTCCCCTGCGCGACAGCAACGGCACCATCGTGGGTGTGCTCGACATCGACTCCACCAACCTTGCCGCCTTTGACGACAACGACCGACAAGGACTTGAAGCCATCTGCCAGTTGCTCGCTCCCCTATTCAATCCAGACAACAACAAATAAACATGATACTTAACATCCTTTTTATTATCGCGGGCGTATTCCTCGTGCTATGGGGCGCCGACCGCATGACCGACGGTGCCGTGAGCATCGCCCAACGCCTGAATATCCCCCAAATAGTCATCGGACTCACCATCGTGGCCATGGGCACCTCGATGCCCGAGTTCTGCGTCAGTCTGGTATCAGCGCTTAAAGGCACCCCCGACCTGGCTGTGGGCAACGTGGTGGGCAGCAACATATTCAACGTGCTGCTCATCGTGGGTGTGGCAGCCCTTGTGGCCCCGATGATCATCTCGCGCTCCACAGTGAAGAAAGACATTCCCTGGGCAGTGTTTTCCGCCATCATATTGTCGGCCATGTGCCTCGACCACGACATCTCGCGTATCGACGCGCTGATACTCACCATTGGCATCATCGCCTTCATGATTTATACGCTGAGGGCAGCCAAGAAAGGCGAGGTAGAGCAAGAAGAAGGAGAGAAAAAAGACTACAAGCCTATCGTAGCGGTGGGTTTGGTGCTTTTAGGAATGGCATGCCTGATTTTCGGCAGCAACCTCTTTGTGGATGCCGCCACCAAAGTGGCTCAGGAACTTCATGTGTCGGAAGGTGTCATCGGTCTTACGATAGTGGCAGGAGGCACCTCACTGCCTGAGTTGGCAACGAGCGTCGTGGCAGCCCGTAAGGGACAGAGTGCCATCGCCATCGGCAATGTCATCGGCAGCAATGTGTTCAACACCCTGATGATTGTGGGCGTCACCGGACTGATTTGTCCGATGCAGATAGAGGGCATTACCCCCATCGACCTGGCGGTGATGACCATCAGTATTGCTTTGCTCTGGTTCTTCTCTTACACGAAATTCACCGTGGAACGCTGGGAGGGCGCTTTGCTTACCTTGATCTTTACGGGCTATATGGCATGGCTCATCAGCAATGTGATCTGATAAGGAAGTAAAAGGGCATATCAATATCAACACAAAGATACAGAGACACAGAGG
>JAFWTK010000181.1 GCA_017518935.1 Prevotella sp. | reverse complement strand
TATTCACTGTTCACTATTCACTTCTTTTGCACAGTCTGTTGAGGCCAGCATCGACCATATCGAGATGCTGATAGGCGAGCAGGCGCATGTCACACTGAAGGCTGTGGCGAAGGAGAGTGCCAAGGTGGAGTTCCCCCAGTTTCAGCCGACGCAGTATGTGACACCTGGCGTAGAGGTTCTGGCCTGTCAGCCGCAGGAAGACAAGCAGACTGACGAAGGCTTCGTTGAGAGGTCGATGGTCTATACGCTGACCTCATTCGATGACACCTTATATTATATTCCTCCTCTGACGGTGAAGATCGACGGTAAGCCGTACGAGAGCAAGAGTCTGGCTTTGAAGGTGCTGACGATGGAGGTGGATACGGCTCATGCTGATAAGTTCTTTCCACCGAAAGGGGTACAGGAAAATCCCTTCCAATGGAGTGAATGGAGTCCGATATTCTGGTTGAGTGTCGCGCTGCTAATCATCTTAGCCATAACATATTATATCTACATCAGACTGCGTGACAACAAACCGATTATTACACATATCCGTATTGTGAAGAAACTCCTGCCTCACCAGAAGGCCATGAAGGAAATCGAGCAGATCAAGGCCGATAAGATGGTGACCGCAGAAAACTCCAAGGAGTACTATACGAAGTTGACGGATACGCTCCGCAAATATATCGAGGAACGCTATGGTTTCAGTGCGATGGAGATGACGAGTAGTGAGATTATCGAGAAACTGATGGCTACTCAGGATCAGAAGGCTCTCGATGAACTGCGCGAACTCTTCACGACAGCCGATCTGGTGAAGTTTGCCAAGTATTCGACCCTCATCAATGAGAACGACAAGAATCTCGTAAGTGCCATCGACTTCATCAACCAGACGAAACTCGAGAATGTACCTACCGAGGAGACCGTCAAGCCGCAACTCTCTGAGGCAGACCAGCGTAGCATGAAGACGCGTCGTGTCCTCAAAGTTGTGATTACGGCATTGCTTATCACCAGTGCCTTGTTGCTGGCCTATGTGGTCTATGCCACCAATCAACTCATCAATTAGAAGTGAAGTATGGAATTTGCCAATAAAGAATATCTGTTTTTGCTGTTGCTGATGATACCGTATGTTATCTGGTATCTGATGTATAGGAAGAAGACGGAACCCACCATGCGGATGAGCGACACTTTCGCCTTCCGCAATGCACCGAAGAGTTGGAAGGTACGGCTCATGCCGCTTTCCATGCTCCTCCGTCTGCTTGCCTTTACGATGATCGTATTGGTACTGGCTCGTCCGCAGACACAGAATTCATGGAAGAACAAGACGATTGAGGGTATTGACATCATGCTGGCGATGGATGTGTCCACCTCGATGTTGGCAGAGGATTTGAAGCCGAATCGCATCGAGGCAGCCAAGCAGGTGGCTGCGGAGTTTATCGCAGGACGCCCGAACGATAATATCGGTCTGAGTATCTTTGCTGGTGAGGCCTTTACCCAGTGTCCGATGACGATTGACCACGCCTCGCTGCTCAACCTCCTTCATAATGTCCGTACGGATATAGCCGCACGTGGTCTCATCGAGGACGGTACCGCCATCGGTATGGGACTGGCCAATGCTGTTTCCCGTTTGAAGGACTCTAAGGCCAAGAGCAAGGTGGTGATTCTGTTGACGGATGGTAGTAACAACCGAGGTGACATCTCGCCGATGACGGCTGCCGAGATTGCCAAGAGTCTGGGTATCAGGGTGTACACCGTTGGCGTGGGTACGAATAAAGTGGCACCTTATCCGATGCCGGTGGCCGGAGGGGTGCAGTATGTGAATATCCCCGTGGAGATTGACAACAAGACGCTCAGTGAGATTGCTGCCGCTACGGATGGTGATTTCTATCGCGCCACCAATAATAAAGAACTCCGGAAGATCTATCAGGAGATAGACAAGTTGGAGAAGTCGAAACTCAATGTGAAGCAGTTTAGTAAGAAATACGAGGCCTACCAGCCCTTTGCCCTTGTGGCTGTGCTGGCCCTTCTCCTTGAAATCCTGCTTCGCATCACCATTTTCAGGAGGATACCATAATGTTTAGATTTGAAGACCCCATATATCTCTGGCTGTTGGTGCTGATACCCATATTGGCACTGGTTAGGTTTGTGACTTATAGAAATCAGAAAAAGCGGCTCCGTAAGTTTGGCGACTTGAAGTTGCTGAAAGCCCTGATGCCTGATGTATCCCATTTCCGTCCACGGGTGAAGTTCTGGTTGCTGTTGGTTGCCCTCGCCTTGTTGATTGTGATGCTTGCCCGTCCGCAGATGGGTACGAAGATCAGTCAGGAGAAACGGACAGGTATTGAAACCATCATTGCCTTGGATATCTCCAATTCTATGTTGGCAGAGGATATTGTACCTAGTCGTCTGGACCGTAGTAAGATGATGGTGGAGAATCTGGTGGATCATTTCACCAACGACAAGATCGGTCTCATCGTGTTTGCGGGTGATGCCTTTGTGCAGTTGCCTATCACAAGCGACTATGTATCTGCCAAGATGTTCCTGTCGAGTATCGACCCGTCGATGATGGCTACCCAGGGTACGGACATTGCGACTGCCATCAATATGGCGGTCAGCAGTTTCACCCAGGAAGAGGGTATTGGCAAGGCTGTCATCGTGATCACCGATGGTGAAGACCACGAGGGTGGGGCTTTGGAGGCTGCAGAGGAAGCCAAGAAGAAAGGTATGAGTGTCTATGTGCTGGGTGTTGGTAGTACGCAGGGTGCCCCGATTCCCATTCCAGGCACTGGCGATTATATGAAGGACAACACAGGCAATACCGTGATGTCGGCCCTGAATGAGGAGATGTGCCGTCAGGTGGCTCAGGCCGGTGGTGGCGTATATATCCACGTGGAGAACAATAGTGCAGCCCAGCAGCAACTTGACAACGAACTCGACAAACTCTCGAAGAAAGAAACCTCCACGACAGTTTATAGCGATTTCGATGAACAGTTCCAGGCCTTCGGCATCCTTGCCCTTCTGTTGCTGATTATCGAAATCTGTATCTTCGACCGCCGGAACCCTTTGCTGAAGAATCTGTCGTTGTTTAGCAAGAAGAAGGTGGCGGCTGTATTGCTGTTGTTGGTAGCCATGAGCGTATCGGCCCAGACCGACCGTCAGTATATCCGTCAGGGCAACAAGCAGTTTAATGCCGGTGACTATCCCAATGCGGAGGTGTCATACCGAAAGGCGGTGGAGAAGAACCCGAAGAACCCGCAGGCTGTGTATAACCTGGGTGATGCCTTGATGGCGCAGAAGAAAGACTCGGCAGCCATCGAACAGTTTCAGAATGCTTCGAAGTTGGAGACGAACCCCCTGCGCAAATACCAGTCGTTCCATAATATTGGTGTCATCTGTCAGTCGCATAAGATGTACGGTGAGGCGATAGAGGCCTATAAGAATGCCCTGCGTCTGAATCCGGCAGATGATGAGACCCGCTACAACCTAATTCTCTGTAAACATGAGAAAGAGAAACAGGATCAGAACAAGCAGAATCAGGATCAGAACAAACAGGATCAGAAACAAGACGATAAGAAAGACCAGCAGAAGCAGGATCAAAATAAAGACAAGGATAAGCAAGACCAGAAAAAGGAGGAGCCGAAGCCACAGATGAGTAAGGACAATGCCGAACAACTGTTGAATGCAGCCATGCAACAGGAGAAGCAGACTCAGGATCGTCTGAAAAAGGCGCAGCAACAGCCCCAGCGTCGTAATATCCTGAAGAACTGGTGATAAAGGAAGAAAGAAATATAGTAAGGAAGTAAAAAATGCCAAGTTATATCGAAATAAAGGTGCAAAGGTGGGTGAAATGGTTTTTACCTTTTTACCTTCTTGCCTTTATGCCTTTAAGATTACTCTCACAGACTCTGACCGCCTCGGCTCCCTCGCAGGTTGCTGTCGGTGAGCAGTTCCGTTTGACCTATACCATCAATACACAGAATGTCAGTGAGTTCCGTGCAGGACATATCCCTGACGAACTGGAAGTGCTGATCGGGCCAAACCGTTCCATGCAATCCAGTTATCAGATGGTTAACGGACATACGAGTTCCTCGTCGTCGATTACCTATACCTATATCGTTGCAGCCACAAAGAACGGCTCCTATACCATACCAGCCGCCCACGCTGTGGTGGATGGCAAGAGCATTGCCTCGAATGCCCTGAAGATTACGGTCTCGGGTAATGCCCGTAGTCAGGCCAATGGTGGTGGGCAGCAGCGTCAGCGTGGCGATGAGGGCGCAGAACTCCGTGATGCCGGTAGCCGTATCTCCGGCTCTGACTTGTTTATCAAGGTCAGCGCCAATAAGAAACGGGTCTATGAGCAGGAGCCTATCTTGCTGACCTATAAGGTCTACACACTGGTCTCTCTCACGCAACTGGAAGGTAAGATGCCCGACTTGAAAGGCTTTCATACCCAGGAGGTGGATCTGCCGCAGCAGAAGAGTTTCAAGATCGAAACGGTCAATGGCCGTCCCTATCGTACCGTGACTTGGAGCCAGTATGTGATGTTCCCGCAGTTGACGGGTAAACTCGAAATACCGAGTATCACCTTCAACGGTATTGTGGTGCAGCAGAACCGTAATATCGACCCGTTTGAAGCCTTCTTCAACGGCGGTTCTGGTTATATCGAGGTAAAGAAACAGATTCAGGCACCGGGCATAGAGATTCAGGTGGATCCGTTGCCTGCACGTCCTGCCAATTTCTCCGGTGGCGTAGGTAAGTTCAATATCTCCGCACAATTCGACAAGACGGAGGTGAAGGCCAACGACCCCGTCAAACTGCATCTGGTAATCAGTGGTGTCGGTAATCTGAAACTCATCAAGCAGCCTGCAGTAGAGTTCCCCAAGGACTTTGACAAGTATGATGCCAAGATCACCGACAAGACCAAACTCACTGCCAATGGCTTGGAGGGCTCGATGATTTACGACATCCTCGCCGTGCCGCGCCATCAGGGTAAATATGAGATACCGCCCATCGAGTTTACCTATTTCGATACGGCGACCAAACGATACGAGACCGTTAGGACAGAGGGCTTCACACTCAATGTGGCCAAGGGAGCCGGTACCGGTAGTGTCAGTGATTTCACGGGTCAGGAAGACCTCCAACTGTTGGGTAAGGATATCCGTCATATCAAGACAGGTGATACGCGTCAGCACTCGCTCGATGATTTCTTCTTCGGCTCTACGGGCTACTGGATTGCATTGGCTGTTCTGGCACTCATTTTCATCTCGCTGTTTGTTATCTTCCGTCAGCGGGCCATCGAGAATGCCAATATCACCAAGCGTCGTGCCGGTAAGGCCAACAAGGTGGCTACAAAACGTTTGAAGAAAGCCTCGAGACTGATGGCAGACAACAAGCCCGGTGAGTTCTATGACGAGGTGCTCCGTGCCCTTTGGGGCTATGTGGGTGATAAACTCAATATGCCTGTTGAGCAGTTATCTCACGACAATATCAGTCAGCGTCTGGCAGACAGGAATGTGAATGAAGATACTATTGTCCAGTTTATGGGTGCCCTCGATGAGTGTGAGTTTGAGCGCTATGCCCCAGGCGATCCCAAGGGTAATATGAATAAGGTATTTGATAAGGCCATGACGGCTATTGAGAAGATTGAAGAGACGATGAAGAAGCGTCGCTCGGCAAAGCCGGTGACAGCCGTTTTGCTGATGCTCCTGTTGCCGCTTTGCGCACAGGCTGCCACCAAGACTGAGGCCGACAGTGCCTACGTGAGAGGTGAATACCAGCAGGCCATCAAGGATTATGAGGCCTTGTTGGAACAGGGTGCCTCTACTGATCTGTACTACAATCTCGGCAATGCCTATTATCGTACGGAGAATATCACCCGTGCCGTGTTGAATTACGAACGTGCCCTGCTGTTGTCGCCTGGCGACAAGGATATCCGCTTTAATCTCCAGATGGCCCGTTCGAAGACCATCGACAAGATCACGCCTGAACAGGAGATGTTCTTCGTCACATGGTATCGTTCATTGGTTAATCTGACCAGTGTCGATGGTTGGGCTAGTGTCGCCCTGATTTCATTGGCCCTCGCTATTGTTCTGGCGTTGTTGTATCTCTTCTCTGAACGCATTTGGTTGCGCAAGGTGGGCTTCTTTGGGGCCATCGTCCTCCTCGTCTTTTTCCTGTTAGGCAATGTTTTTGCTTATCAGCAGAAAGATCTGCTCGTTCATCGTCGTGGAGCCATCGTGACGGCTCCTGCTGTCACGGTGAAGAGTACGCCCGCCAAACAGGGTACGGATCTGTTTATCCTGCATGAGGGCACGAAGGTGACCATTACCGACAGCTCCATGAAAGACTGGAAAGGCATCCGTCTTGCCGATGGTAAGGAAGGTTGGATTGAAACCCGGCAAATAGAGTTGATTTAAACCATCGAATAATAATGGATTGGCAGGCGTTAATAGAATTAGATAAGCAATTGCTGTTGTGGTTTAACGGCAGTCAGTCGTTATATCTTGACTCTTTGGTTCGTACGCTCACCAATGCCCTGACATGGATACCGTTCTATCTGACTCTATTCTATGTTGTCATCAAGAACAATGAGAATGTGCAGAAGATCCTGCTAGTGTTGGCCTCTGCTGGCCTCTGTGTCCTCATTGCCGGCACCATCGACGACACCATCGTCAAACCGACGGTGGCCCGTTGGCGTCCCACCCATGATCCGCAAATAGGACTGTTAGTCGATATCGTCGACGGATACAGGGGAGGGAAGTACGGTTTCTTTTCTGCCCACGCTGCCAACACCTTCAGCATCGCCATCTTTTTCTGGTGGCTGGTGCGTAGCCGACTCCTCACTTGTGCGATGGTGATTTGGTCGCTGATCAATTGTTGGACGCGCCTCTATCTGGGTGTTCATTATCCTGGCGACATATTGTGTGGTCTTTGCTGGGGAGCCTGTGCAGGCTCTCTCGCCTATTGGTTTTACCTGCGTGTAGCCTCTCGTCTGTCTACTGGAATGAGTTTCACCTCGTCGCATTACACGAAGACGGGTTATCTGCGTAGTGATGTCGACGTGCTTATCAGCATGTTGGTCTTCACGCTCCTATATGCCCTTTTCCGTGCTACCTTTGCATAAATACTATTTGAATAGATGACAGATCCCCGACATATCCATATCAGCGACTATAACTATCCACTTCCCGACGAGCGTATCGCTAAGTTTCCTATAGCCCGTCGCGACCATTCCAAGTTACTTATTTACAGGAAGGGTGAGGTAGGAGAGGATGTTTTCTATAATCTGCCGAACTATCTGCCCGAGGGAGCATTGATGGTATTCAATAATACCAAGGTCATCCAGGCCCGCATGCATTTTCGCAAAGTGGATGCAAACGGTGAGCATACGGGAGCCTTGATAGAAGTGTTCTTGTTGGAACCGGCCGAGCCTTCTGACTACGAACTGATGTTCCAGACCACAAGTCATTGTGCCTGGTATTGTTTAGTGGGCAATCTGAAAAAGTGGAAAGAAGGCCTGCTGACGAGAGAAATAACCATAAACAATGAAACAATAACGATGAAGGTCACCCGTGGCCCGATTCATGGTACCAGCCATCGCATCGATTTCGAGTGGACGGGTGCGTGTTCTTTCGCCGATATCATCGATGCCATGGGAGAACTGCCTATCCCGCCGTATCTCAACCGTGCGACGCAGGAGAGCGACAAGACCACCTATCAGACGGTCTATTCCAAGATTAAGGGTAGTGTGGCGGCACCGACAGCCGGACTGCATTTCACACCGGAGGTGCTCCAAGCCATCGATGCGCATGGCATCGACCGTGAAGAACTGACTTTGCATGTAGGAGCCGGTACGTTCAAGCCCGTGAAGAGCGAGGAGATAGAAGGCCATGAGATGCATACCGAATATATCAGTGTGCGCCGAGAGACCATTGACAAACTGATTCGCCATGAGGGGAAGGCTATTGCCGTTGGCACCACGAGTGTCCGTACGTTGGAAAGTCTCTATTATATGGGTTTGAAGGTTCTCCGCAATCCTAACCTCACCGAAGACCAACTCCACGTCGCCCAATGGGAGCCCTACGAGAATCATGGGGACTGGCTCCCTGATACAAGCGCAGCGCAGGATCAGGTGCCTGTCCCCGTGATTATCAGCCTCAAGGCCCTCGCCTCATGGATGGATGCCCACGACTTGCAAGTCTTCCACAGTAGCACCCAGATCATCATTGTCCCGGGCTATGACTACAAAATAGTCAAGATGTTGGTGACGAACTTTCACCAACCGCAGTCCACGCTGCTCCTGCTTGTGAGTGCTTTCATCAAGGGCAATTGGCGCAAGATCTACGACTACGCCCTCAGTCATGATTTCCGTTTCTTGAGTTATGGAGACTCTTCTTTACTAATTCCGTAATCGCTTAAAAATTAAATAGATATGAAAACTTCTTTAAGAATATTGTTAGTTGGCTTTCTGGCTTTTGTTTCTACCGTGCTGATGGCGCAAAGCAAGACCCTGTTAATCTCTGAGTCGGGACTTCCCTATACCGAACAGACCTGGTATGCCTATGGTGTCGGTGCGCCACTCGACGAGAGTGATATCACCAGCAACTGGAACCTTGGCAAGCGCATCGTCTCTGCCGCCTACACTAAGGAAGGCTGGCTTGTTGTCATGGCAAAGAATACGGGTTATGTCCAGCAGTCGTTCTCTCTGACCAAGAAATGGCCCGAGGAGTGGATTGCCGAGAAGACCAGAAGTGGTTATGCTATCACCTCACTTTCCAGAGGCGAGAAGGAGTGGCTTGTCGTCATGTCGCAAGGCTCAGGCATCACCTCACAGATTATCTGGCGTTCCGACTGGTCGGAACTAGCTCCGTGGATCACAGAACAGAAGGGCAATGGCTATTTCATTACCGATCTGGCTTTCGACGGTAAGGCGTGGACGGTGGTGTTGAGTCGTACGCCGAAATACACCTCACAGGGCTATTTCTGGGAACCGTCCACCTCTGAGTTGATGGATCGCGTCCAGTCTAACGTCTGGGGCAGGGGATTCAACTTGCAACAGGTGGTCTATGGCGAGGGCAACTACGTGGTGGTCTATGGCAATTATGCCCTTGGCGACAATCGTTTCCAGAACTTGCAAGTCAGCCCCGATGATGCCAGGGAGTATATCCGCCAACAGTGGAACCGAGGTATCTCCATCGCCTACGTTGGTGGCGGACTCCGGTAACATTTTGCATTCGACAATTTTACTTTATTGCTAAATATCCTTGCCCGTCGGCAGTAATCTTCCGACCTATATCTTCTGTATGGGTCGTTGAGAATTCCGCAACCTCTACATACGCAGCGCAGACACTTCACGATGCGGTCTTCCTGACCGGCCATCTACTTCTGCGGGAAGTCATTTTGGAGCAAAGATAACGCTTTTTGAGGATATAACAGTAATTTTAAATGAAAAAGATATAATGTAAGTTTATTTTATATATCTGTAAGAAATTATAAGGTTCTGACACGTACATTATTTCTATATTTACTATAATTTTGCAGCCGGTATGAAAGAACTGTTGGCATTCATATTATCGTTGTTGTTTGGGCTTGTGTCCGTGTCGGCCCAGCGACGGATTGTTGTGATGGATGCTGACTTGAAGATACCCGTGCGCGATGTGCAGGTCTATACTCCTGAGGGATTGGACACACTGACTATGTGGGACGGTACCTTTGCTGTGCCGGATAGTTTCAGTTGCCTCCGCTTCCGTCATCCCCACTTCGAACAGCGTTACCTTCTGCCGTCCGAACTCCGAGGCGATACCATTTGGCTGTTGCCCGTCTCGAATGTGCTGGGCGAGGTCATCATTTGGGGGCGTAGGCGTTTCGACGAGCGGATGGCGAGCATCTTGAAACCTTCGCCCCAACAAGAGTTGCTCAATCAACTGTCGCAGGCCGTCCCTTCCGGCCCGAATGTGTTGGCGCTCGCTGGCTGGCTCTACGAAAAAACCGTCGGCAAAGTCATCGAAAAGCGTTCTCGTCGCAAGAAACACCAGAAAGCCATGCGTGAGAAGGAAGAGGAGTACCAGCGCAAATGGGATCTACTCACGCCTTCCGGACAAGAAAAGCGTGACTCCGGCAAATAAAGTACCTTCCTCTGATTTATTTAAAGGTATATTCCGTATAACTCTCGTTGCGGCCATTCATGCGGAGGCGCTTCATGGCTGAGGTCTTGTTGTCGATGACAAGCACAAACGAGGTGAACATCTGGCGTTTCTGGGCAGAAGGTGTGATGGTGATGGTTTGCTCATTGACTTTTGTCGTGGTGGTGATGTCATTACCTGTAGGGATGGCCTGATGGTTGATGACGGCTTTCAGCACTGCATGGAAGGTGGCAAACTGCGGATTGTTCTTACTGTCAGTCACGTGTTTCTTGCCTTTCTGGGTCATGGTAAACTTCGTACCATCCATGATGAGTTGGTCTTTGCCGCCGTCTGTGGAGATGCAGATATACTCCGGCTTGCGGATGGTCACATCGCCTGTTGCCACCACATCGGTCTTGACTGCCTTCGAGTGACTTGTCTTTGTGACAGACTGCTGGGCATTGGCACAGAGTGCAAAAAGTGCGAATACGATAACTAATATCTTTTTCATGTGTAGAGTCCTCCATTGATTGATACGACATTACCCGTGATATATCCAGCCTTTGGCGATACGAGGAACGCCACCAGGTCGGCCACCTCCTCAGGGGTACCGAAACGGTTGGCAGGGATAGTTTTCTTCAATTCGCCTTCATCGAGTCCCTCAGTCATATCCGTCTTGATGAATCCCGGGGCTACGGCATTGACGGTGATACCCCTGCGAGCCACCTCCTGTGCCAAAGCCTTTGTAGCGGCAATGATTCCCCCCTTGGCAGCAGAATAGTTGGTTTGTCCTGGCAGACCTTTCAGTCCGCTGACACTGGCCAAATTAATGATGCGTCCGAACTTGTGCAACTGCATGGCAGGCACCAAGGGTTGTGTGACATTGAAGAAGCCCGAGAGGGTGATGTCCACAACACGGTGCCAGTCATCCTCTGGCATTAGTGCCAGGACATTGTCGCGACGGATACCAGCATTGTTGACCACCACTTCGATATAGTCCTCTGGATGGCGCTGCTGCCAGTCTGCGAGTGCCGCCTTGGTCTGTTCGGCATTGCTGACATCAAATGGCAGTATCTCCCCGTTATTACCTGTCATCTCCAAGGTCTTCTGTGCCTCCGCCTCATTGCTGGCATAGTTGATGATGACCTGATAGCCTTCCTGGGCCAATTTCACGCAGATGGCTCGTCCGATACCTCGGCTGCCACCCGTTACCAATGCATATTTTCTACTCATAATCTACTGTTCTTTATCGTGTCTATTGTGTTAAATGCGGTCATCGTGACACCCTCCAATCCGTGCAGCACCAGACTCTGTCCCGTCAGGAACAGGTTGGGTACCGGTGTCTTAGGCGACAACATGGTCAGCAGAGGCTGGCGACAGTCCTTTCGGATGCCAAAGGCCGAGCCACAAGGTGACAATGTATAGTCGCGCCAGGTCAGAGGGGTACTCGTGTATCGTTTTGTAATCATGTTCCGCAGACCGGGAATAACCCTTTCTGCCAGTTGGATGCACTTGTCGGCCATCCGTTCTTTCTGCATCTCGTAGATCTCGCCACGCCGTCCGATATGTGAGGTATCCCAAGGTTCGCAGAGTGTCCATGGCATCGGGGTGAGGAGGTCTATCTGTCTGGCATAGTCGCCCTTTTCAGGCACCTTGCAACTGATCATCACGCCTCCGATATCCCCAGCCTCCTTGGCGAAAGTCCATACGTTGGCTTTTCGGTACACGTATTTGTTGTGGTTGAAGTAGGGTAGGGTGTCAGGCTTCAATACCAGTGAGACTGTAAACAGGCCAAAGGTATTCTCCAAGGCATTGATGCGTCGGCGGAAGATGCCTTTCAGCGTGTGGAGATCCTTGATCCATCCGAAGGTCAGTTGTGGGTGGACATCGCTGATGAAGATATCGCCTTCGTAGGTCTTGCCGTTGGGACATTTCGCTGCAACGATCCTCCCGTCCAGTCCCTTTAACTCTCTGACTTCCGCCTGGCAAATGATCTCACCACCGAAAGCCTTGATGTCCTTTACCAGCGAGTCGACTATCAGACTGCCGCCACCTTTCAGGCGCCAACTGCTCTGAATATAACTGCTCATGCTATGGGCAAAGTTAAAGAGTGGCAACGACTCCTGCCGCAGTTCCATTTTCAGGGCTGTGCCAGAGAGCACGTTGATGAGCAACGAGTCGTGGAAGAGTGATTTCAGGTAGTCGTAGGCGTTTACATGACTAATCTCCTCCATAGGAGGCAGATGTTCCAGCATCTCCACATACTGCCTGAGGGCATCTTTCTCTTGTGGGAAATACTCGCTCAATGTTTCAGCAAAGTGCTGATAGCCCTCGGCTAAAGGAAAAGTCTGCTTGCCGATGGTAATCCTGTCGAAACCGTCTGCATCCAGCCTGTGCCAGGGCAATCGCATCAGTCCCAGTCTTTCGAAGGCGGTGTGCAGGGGTTGACCTTCTGCCAGACCTCCCACATAGTGCAGTCCCGTGTCGAAGTCCATGTCACCACGACGGTAACTCTGCAAACAGCCCCCTGGCTGTGCATGGCGCTCCAGCACCAGTACCCGCCTGCCCGCCTGTGCCAGTTGTCGGGCACAGATCAGACCTCCCAGTCCACTGCCTATGATGATCACCTCGTACTTCATCGCCCTATCTTCTTAAACACCGCAGGTTGCAGCACGTATGCCAAAATGATGGCGGAGAGCAGTCCGACGAGGGTAGAAAAGCCTACGCTTCGGATGGCGGGATGGCTGGCAATCAGCATACTGCCAACGGTTGTAATAAGTGTAACGGCACTCAACAGAATGGCCGTCTTATGATAGTGTAACTTTTCTGCTTCTTTTGCCGTCAGCCCGTTCATCACGAAGATGCTGTAATCCACACCGATACCGAAGATAAACGTGGAGATGATGATGCTGATGAGGTTGAACCTCACATCGCACAGCGCCATGTATCCCAGTACGATGAGCCAACTGAGCAGGATGGGCATAAAGGCCAGTAGTGTGTGCTTGATATTGAAATGGAAACTCAGGAGGAGCACCACAAACACGAACAGCATGGAGAGCCATTGCAGCACGTTGAAGTCGGCATTCATCTGTAGCAGGGTGTCTGTGGTATAGTAATAGGTGTCGAGCACCAGTAGGTTGGGGTTGCTGCTGACGGCATCACAGATATGGATATAGTCGCTTTCGCTGCTGCGCACGGAGTCGTTGGCACAGCGTACGGAGGTGAAACAGAGGTAGTTGCCGTCGTACGATCGTTCCGTCAGTGTCGACAGGTAGCCCTCCGGTATCAGTCCTGCGGCATAGAGCGAATCCGGTTCGAAGTCACGGGACGCTGTCTCGAAGAAGGTGTCGAAGGCTTCTGCGTTGAGGTCTGCTTGTGGGGCTGTCTGCACCGTCAGGGTGCACACGTTGGCTAGTCTCTCTGGTGTCCAGAAATCCTTCCAAGCCTGGATGCGCTCCTGTTGGACACGCATGGGAACAAAAATCTGGTTGGTACGAGTGTAACTCTTCACCAGTCCCAGTTGTTGCAGCGAGTCGAGTTTCTGGTCGAGGATGGCAAAGTGCTCGATAGCCTCCTCCATCGTCGTGCCTTTGCTGGCAAAATACTTTGTCTTGTCGCCCGTATAGGTCTTTTCCCGTAGCAACTGCTCGGAATACTCCGTCATCTCGTCTAAATAACCCAGGTTGTGCATATCGGCATCAAAACGGGTGCCCCCCACGAGGTAGGCACCTACGCCAACCACAACAAACAAGGTGACGCAGACCAGCAGGGGCTTGTTCTGGTCGAAGGGATAGGTGTTGATACGGTCGAGCCACTTGAATGAGGCCGGATTGGTCTTGTTGCTGAGCATCTGTGGCAACCAGATGAGTGAAAAGAGGGTGGTGCCGAGGATGGCGAAGGCGGCAAACAGGCCGAAGTCCTGCAAGAGGGCCGTATTGATGAAGATGAGTCCTGCGAAGGAGCCGATGGTGGTGACACAGCCCAACAGTACGGGCTTCACCTGGTCGCGCAGCATCTGCTCCCCATCGCCTACATACTGGTGGTGCGTCAGGATATGGAGCACATAACTCAGGGCCACACCCAGCACCACACCACCGATGCCTAAGGCCAGCAAAGAGAACTCCCCTTTGAGCCAGTACATCATCGACAGGCCGAAGAGTGTGCCGAAGGCGACGGGCAGGAGGAGTAGGGGAATGGTGTCCCAGCGACGGAAACAGAACAGCAGGAATAGCAATACCAGGATCAGGGCTCCTGTTATCGTCGTCGTCAGATCGTGCTTGATCTGTGTCGAGTTGTAATAGCCGCTGGCGGGTGTGCCGTGGTAGGTGATACGGACATGGGGATGGGCGGTGGCAAACTGGCAGATTAGTTCGTTCAGTTGTTCAAAGAGTGCCGATCCCTGTCCTGTGTTCGTTGAGGAGAAACGGGGTGTGAGGAAGGCGATGCAGACGGTAGAGTCAGGCACAAAGAAATGGTTGTCGATGGTCTGGTAGGTGCCTGCACTGAGTAAGGGCTTCATCTGCTCTGCCAGCACATTTCGCATCCCCATCGGGTCCATCTCTATCAGTTCCGGAAACAGGTCGCCCACCTCACTCAGCAGGTCGTCGTGGTTTTGCTGCATCTGCCGGACAAAGTGCTCACGGGTCAGCAACGTATCGAACTGGGCGTAGGCTGTGGTGTCGATATAGGCAGGCAGGTGGTTGCTCAGGTAGTCAATCGCCTCAGGCAACAGGTCTTCATCCAGACGATAGAACATGTCGCCTATCACGGAGTCCTTATCCTGCGCCAGCAAGGTGTCCACGAAAGCGTCGCAAACTGCAGTCAGCGTACTGACATCCGTACTGTCTTTGGCTTCGAACAACAGGAAGGTCTTGTCCTTGATTTTCAGGTCGGCAAAAGCCAGTTTTGTGGTACCGTCCTCATTCTTCGACGATGGCATCAGTTTGTTGATATCCTCTTCGAGATGCAATTGTGAGGCGAAATAGCCGAAGCAGGCGAACAGGGCCACCATCGACAACCAGCAGACCCACCGGTGGTTGCGGAAATAGTGATAGATATGGATGAAGACGTTGGTCATGTCTGCATGAAGATTTTGAGTTGTGCCTTGGCTATCAGTTCCTCGCCGACACGACTCTCGCCCGTCGCTATCGTCACATTACCGAACGTAAACCCAAACTCGATGGCGGTACACACCTTCTCGCCTGCTTGGGGACGGCGCTGGCATTCGAAGCGCTTCACCTCGCCGATGAGTCCCACAGGCGGGTTTTCCAGTTGTTGCGCCATGGCCAGACAGCCCATCAGGGCGGAGCATGACTGGGCGATATGCTCAATCAGGCCTGTCTCCGACATCGTACCGTCTGGCAGCATGAAATAGGTATCTTGGAGAACGGTAAAGGCCGTGACGGCATGGGTGTCGTCGACAGCCTCTATCTCATCCACCATGATAAACGGCTCCCGCTGGGGAATCAGCCGTTTGATGTCATCAGCCTGATACCTCATGCAGGGATGTGCTGCTCGATGTAGTCGTACAGGTCGCTGAACGACTGTATCTTGTGCAACTCTGCCACAGGGATGTTCACCTTGTAGTTCACCTGCAACAGGGCCACCATATCTACCAGACTCAGACTGTCGAGGCTCAGGGTCTCCTTGATGTTAGCCTCTGGGGTGATGTCCGTTACGTCTACTTCAAACTCGTTGGCGAGCAGTTCATTCACCTGCTCAATAATCTCATTTCGTGTCATTTTCTACTTTTTTACCTTTATAAGTTTTTTACGATTAATGTCGAATTGGTTCCTCCGAAACCGAAGGAGTTGCTCAGGAACTGGTCGAAATGTATCTCTTTTGTCTCACCGAGCACGTTGATGCAGCAGGTCTCTTCGTCGGGGTGCTCGAAGTTCACGCTACCGGCAATGAAGCCGTTCTTCATCATCAACATCGAGTAGATGATCTCCGAGGCACTTGCCATCCACATCTCATGGCCCGTCTGACTCTTCGTCGAAGTCACAGGTACCTTGTAGTTGCCGAATGCCTGTGCGATGGCCAATGCCTCCCGGGCATCGCCGATCTTGGTAGAGGTGGCATGGGCGTTCACATAGCCGATGTCCTTGGGGTCGACGCCTGCATCTTTCAGACAGAGTTCCAGCGAACGGGCCGGGCCTGCCACATTAGGTGTCGAGATATGGTCGCCGTTGCCGGAGAAGCCCCAGCCGACGATTTCTGCCAGGATGGGGGCACCGCGGCGTACGGCACTCTCGTAACTTTCCAGGATCACTGTTGCAGCACCGCCGCCAGGCACCAGTCCGTTGCGGTCACGGTCAAAGGGACGGCTGGCTTTCACGGCCTCGTCGTTGAGTGCAAACGACTGGATGCCGTCGAACGAGGCCACACCGTACATATTGGCCTCCTGGGCGCCACCGCAGACCACACACTCTTGCAGGCCGTTACGGATGAGCAGTGTGCCGAGTCCGATAGACTGCGAACCGCTGGCACAGGCTGCCGAGGCTGTCAGGTTGATGCCTTTCAGATGGAACAGACAGGCCAGGTTCATCGTCACCGTCGAGTTCATCGACTGGAATATAGCACCACTGCCGCAGGCAGCCGTCGAACCGGCATTGCGGAACTTGTCGAGGGCAATCATCGTGGCCTCGGCCACAGAGTCGTTGCCATAGATGATTCCCACCTCATGCTGGTCGATATAGTCCATGTCCAGACGTGCGGCCTCCAAGGCGTCCTTCGTTGCCATATAGGCATATTGTGCCTCCTCTGGCATGAACTGCCGCTGGTTGCGGCCGATAAACGGTTTCAGGTCGGGGCGTGGCACATCGGCCGTAAACGGTGACCTGAAACCGGCATCCACACGTTCCTGACTTTTGATGATACCACTTTTTCCTTCGTACAGGGACTGGCGCACCTCATCGAGCGTAATGCCTAAGCACGACCATATTCCCATTCCAGTTATTACTACTCTATTCATATCTTCTTAACTTCTTAACTTCCTAACTTCTTAAAATAACAGCGGCGGCGCTTCACAATCTCCGGATGTAGGGGCTTCCACTGCGCGAGTTCGCGCACGTTGTCCTCCAACTGAGGCCCTGTCTCTGCCCAGCGGAACCCGTATTTATTATAGATAGGTATCAGGTCGTCGAAGAACAGCGCATTCACGCCGTAGCCCTGCATGTCGGGACGCACGGCTATCAGCAGCATCTCCGCATTGTCCTCGGGTTTCCATTTCAGCGCCTTCAACAGGTGATACCACCCCAGGGGCCACAGACTGCCATCGGCCTTGCGCATGGCCTGTGAGATGCTGCCCATCGTGACAGCCACCCCCACCACCTCATTGCTCTCATCGATGATGACAGGCACCAGTTGCAGGTCTATTACCGGCAGGTATTGGTGCAGGAAGTGGTCTATCTGCTCGTCCGAGAGTTTGGAGAAACCGAACAGCGGCGTATAGGCCTCGTTCAACAGATGGAAGACTTTTCGGCCGTATTCCCGACGGATCATGCTTGGCGTCACCTTGATCACCCGCAGCCCCATCTGTTCCTTGCAGTACTGGGCCACGCGCTGGTAGCGGGCTGGTATCTCCCTGGGGATGTTGATACGTATCTGCACCCAGTCCACCGCCTTCTCCAAGCCCAGCGCCTCCATGTGGCGGGGGTAGTAGTCGAGGTTATAGATGGTGTTGATGGAACCCGTCAGATGGAAGTCCTCCACGAGCATCCCCTCCTTGTCGAAGTCGGTGATGCCCAACGGCCCTTGCAGGGTGTCCATGCCCTGTGCCTGGCCCCACTGGCTGACGGCCTCAATCAGTGCACGCGACACCTCGATGTCGTCGATAAACTCAATCATCGAGAAGCGCACGCTCTTCTCTTTCCAGTGCGCATTGGCCTTCTTGTTGACGATGCCCACGATACGGCCAACGGGCATTTCGTTGCGATAGGCGACAAAGGGCTGTATGACCGAGAACTGCATACCCGGATTCTTCTTGGGGTTGAACAGGTTGCGGACATCGTTGGCCAGGTCGGGCACATATTGCTCCACGCCACTATAAATGGACTTTGCGACATCCACAAAGTCATTCATCTGGCGGCGGTTTCCAACCTTGAAAATCTCTATGCCATTTTTAATGTCCATACGCTTCGGGCTGCAAAATTACAAATTTATTGCCAAAAAACGACCATTTTTCTTATAAAAGTCGTTTTGTTACGCATTTTTTATTCAAATAGGACTTTTTTATAGTATAATCTGACATGATATAAAAAAAAGAAAAAATAATATGAATTATTTCGTAAAAAAGTTGTATCTTTGCACACTGACACTGTAATAAAAGAATCTATGAGCAAAATCTTTCTTCGCAGTTTGACGCTGTTGGTGACGGTCATCGCCGCCTTATTCTTGTCAGGATGTGGAGGCGACTCCAGAGAACGGGAAAGACAGCGCAAAGAAGCAGAAGACATGGTGTACGAGGCCTATTTGGCCAAGAACTACCCGCGCATCATAGAACTTGTGGATAGTTTCAGGCCGCTGGGAAGTTTCACCGAGGGCAAGGCCTGCTACTGGCTTGGCTACGCCTACGACCGGATGATGCAGAAGCGCATGGCCGAGTTATACTGGAAGACTGGTATCGCCGCCGTGGAGAACTCCACCGACGATGAGGACGTGCGGGTATATGCCGGCATTACCAACCGCCTGACGGGTCTTTTGAGTACGTGGACTGAATATGAAGCCGCCCTGAAAGTGGCCATACCCGCTACGGCACCAGTTATTCGCTGGAGAACATACAGAAACTGCTCCTCAGGAAGTATGAAGTCAATCTGAAGGCCGGACGGATAGACACAGCCCGCGCCGTGAGCATGAGCATCACGGAACGGCTTGATTCGGCCATCACGCTTTCGCGCAGCGCCGAAGCCCGTGAAGAGGCGGCTGTACACCAGAAGGAACTTGAGATGACCGCCGAGAACGAACGAAATGTGCGCCAGCGCCATATCAGCCAACTCGTTACCATGGCGGCACTCATCGCCCTCCTCATCATCTACATCATTGTGCGCCACCGTATGGGAGTCCGCCTTGCGAAGGCCCACAACGACCTGAAGACGGCCTACGACCAACTCGAAGAGACCACCACCGCCAAAGAGCGCATGGAGAGTGAACTGCGCATTGCCCGCGACATTCAGATGTCGATGGTGCCCAGTGTGTTCCCCAGCGTGGAGGGCATCGACATGTATGCCTCGATGACACCCGCCAAGGAGGTGGGCGGCGACTTGTACACCTTCCTTCGGAAAGACGACATGCTCTATTTCTGCATTGGCGATGTCAGCGGTAAGGGCGTGCCCGCCTCGCTCTTCATGACCTTGGCCACTCGCGGATTCCTGACGCTGGCCTCGACGGGGCGTAAGCCCGCCGAGATAGCCACCCGCATGAATGTCGAACTGTCGGACAACAACGAGATGGGCATGTTTGTCACCATGTTCATCTGCTTGTACGACCTGAAGCAGGGTCGTCTGGAATACTGCAATGCCGGGCATAACCCGCCCGTCATCGGCAATGCCGAAGGACAATACGCCTTCCTCGACGTCAAGGAGACTAATGCCCCCATCGGACTATGGCCCGAGCTGGAATTTGTGGGTGAGGAGATGGTCTTGCCCAGCGGCAATATGATGCTGCTCTACACCGACGGTCTGAACGAGGCAGAGAACCGCCGGCAAGAGCAGTATGGCGAGGATCGCATCATCCAGTTGATGACATCTCACGCTTCTCAAAGTATGCGAGACATGATCGAGGCTCTCAAGGCCGACACCGACAGGTTCCGCGATGGCGCCGAGCAGAACGATGATCTCACCATGCTGGCCTTCCGTGGGGTGAGATAGAGATTCTTGTCTATAAGTGACTTTCCTACTTACTGACTTCAATAAGGCACCCTTATTCGACAATAACCTTGCCTTATTCGACAATAACCTTGCCTTATTGTACGATAACCTAGCCTCGTGAAAGGCTTGCAAAGGACAATGAACCAGAGAGACAAGTGGCAAACGGTGAAAGGGAGATGCCAGCAACAACTCCGGCTAAAGAAATCACTGTCTGACGCTATGCTTCAGACTCCGTATTACACACGGTTCCTGTCACCGTGTGTAATATAGTATAATCATTTTTTTTAGAAAAAAAATTGTTTGGTATAGTTATTTTTATGATCTTTGCCGCAAAATAACTAGAAATAAGACAATTTGGATCATGAAGCAAGTATTTCTTTCATTAATTGCAATATATAAGAGAGGTGGCTGTTCTATTATGTGGCGCAGTCGTTCCTGATGGCTGTGAAAGTACTTAATTGTTAAATAGATATAATTCTTGGCAAAAACTTAGTACTTTGTATTGCAAGGTACTTGGTTTTTACTTATCTTTGCACCCGAAATCATATAAGACTCAAGAAATATGAATATCGAGAATGCAAAGTCGCAGATGCGGAAAGGGATGCTGGAGTACTGCGTGCTGCTGTTGCTGAAGCACCACCCGTCGTACGCCAGCGACATCATCCAGCAACTGAAGAATGCGGAACTGCTCGTGGTGGAGGGAACACTCTACCCGCTGCTCACCCGCCTGAAAAACGACGGGCTGCTGCAGTATGAGTGGCAGGAATCCACGCAGGGACCTCCCCGCAAGTACTATGCCCTCAGCAAAGAGGGAGAACAGTTCCTCGAAGGGCTCGACACGGCCTGGAACGAACTCGACAATACCATCAATTATCTTAAGAACATCACACCACAATTATTAGAAGCAAAATGAAGAAGAACATTACCATCAACCTGTGCGGGCGCCTCTTCCAGATTGACGAGGATGCCTACGAACTGTTACAGCAGTATATCGAGTCGCTACGGCAGTCGTTCGGACGCGAAGAGGGCGGCGAGGAAATAGTCAACGACATCGAGGCCCGTATCGCAGAACTATTTGCAGAACTGAAACAGCAAGGCATCGAGGCCATCACCATCGAGCACGTGAAGGATATCATCACTCGTATCGGCAAGCCCGAGGAACTCAAGGGCGAGGAAGAGAATAACGACAGCGAAAGCGGCGGACATAAGTATGACTCGTTCCAAACGGCCGCCCAGGGCATCAAGGACAGTTTCCGTGCGAGGACTGCCGGAAAACGGCTCTACCGCAACCCCAACGACAAGATGGTGGCTGGTGTGCTCTCGGGCATTGCGGCCTATACAGGCTCTGACGTCACCTGGTGGCGCATCGGCTACGCCATGTTGATACTGGCCTCCAACTTCCTGTTCCCCTTGTTCGGAATATGGTTTAACTTCGGATTCTTCCTCCACGTCAATATTGCCTTTATCATCTTCTACTTCGTGCTGGCCATTGCCATCCCCGTGGCCGATACGCCCAGGCAGGTTTTGGAGATGGAAGGTAAAGAGGTGACGCCCCAGAACCTGGCCGATGTGGTGGTGGAGGATAATCAGCCCGTACAGCCTCGAAGGGGGTGTCTGGGCTCTGTCTTTTCCGTGCTTTTCTCAATCATCGCTGCCATCTTCGTGTTTATTGCTTCGATAGTAGGGGTGGCGCTGCTGATTAGTCTGTTGCTCATCATCGTGTCTTTGGTCATCGTCTTTGCCGTTCCTGCAGCCCGCGTGAGTCTGCCATTCGACATCGGCTATCTGAACTTGCCCGTACTGATTGACGTGCATCCTTGGATCGTGATTGTCTTCATCGTGGGACTGATACTCGCCCTCACCATTCCTCTCTATGCCATCTGTCACATGCTGTTCTCCAAGGCTGGTAAGGTGCAGCCGATGGGTATCGGACAGCGCATCCTGTGGATTGTGCTGTGGGTGGCATCGCTGTGCTGCCTGTTCCCGGCGCTCGTCTGGATTCAGGAGCAGGAGCGCGAGCATTATACCGCCGAGATAACTAAAAAATATGAATATCAAGGCGTGATGATGAGTCATGAAGACAAAAAGTTTCTGCGCCGAGGCGACTGGAATCTGATTAAAGCTGAGAATTGTGACCACTATTCCTATAGCGGATATTATGAAGGCAATCCCAACTTGCGTTTCTTGGATGTCTTCAATGAGAATTGTGAGGAGGTGTTTCAGGCAGAGCGCAAGGAGGCCGTCGAGCCAGGTGTATATTATCTGGAATTTTCCGTCAGAACGGAGGGCCCAGGCCCTTGTGTTTACGTCATCGGCGACAGCGTCATGCTAAAGTCTATTCCTGTTAGTGAGGTTCCTGGTATGGGCTGGGTTCGCACTGTCATTGAGAACATCGTTGTCTCTGGCGATTCCATCGCCTATGGTGTCTCTTCCGATGAAGCATTCACTGGTCAGCCCTGCCAAGCCCAGTGGTTCTCGGCCACCGACTTCAAACTCACCCGTACGGGCGACCTACCAAAAGATAAAAAAGTAAAGAAGTAAAGATATGAAGAAACTATTATTATCAACCGTGATGCTCGCCCTCGTCGCAACGACGGGCTGGGCGCAGCAAAAAGTCTGGGACAACGTTGTGACGGGCCATGCCAACGTACCCTACTTTAAGGTAACAAAAGTAGCGATTTACGACGACCGCACGGAAGTGTTCTTTCACTTTGAAGTGCCTCAGCAGATGACAGGCGAGTCCGTGC
>JAFWTK010000180.1 GCA_017518935.1 Prevotella sp. | reverse complement strand
TTTCCTGCTTTCCAACAAAACCATTGGGGCAGAGTTCAGTGGCCAGTACGCTGCCAACATGAAGGGATACTATCAGGCAGGCGTTGAATGTGTGGACTTCTCGAAATCCGATGAGGTGGCTGGTCTTGTCAACGACTGGTGTAACAAGACAACCAAGGGGATGATACCTCAGATACTAAACAATAACGAGGTCAGCCCATCGGATGTCGCCATTTTACTCAATTCTGTATTCTTTAAAGCCCAGTGGCATTATGGATTTGAAGAGCAAAATACGACGATGCAGGATTTCACGACTGCCGACGGCAATAAGGTGAAAATGCCTATGATGGCTCAGATAGCCACTTTCGAGTATTTGAAAGATGAGACGGTTCAGGCCGTCAGACTGCCATATCATAATGGCAAATATGGTATGTTGTTCCTACTGCCTACCAACGAGAGCATGTCGCTGAACGAACTGCTTAGCACCCTTACTGCGGAACGCTGGAAACAGTTGGTGGCCAATATGCATCTCCAAAACACAATGCTGCAAATTCCCCGATTTGAGGTGTCTACAGAGCAATACTTAAAGGATCCTCTGATGACAATGGGAGTCAAGGCAGCCTTCAACCGCTCTGATGCGGATTTTTCAGGAATGCTAAAAGACCCCTCCATCCCACTGTTCGTAAACCTGATGAAGCAGAGGACCCAAATAACAGTAGACGAGAAGGGAACAATGGCGGCTTCTGCAACCGTCAGTACCGTCACAACAGGCAAGCCCCAAGCAGAGTTTATGGCCAACCGTCCTTTCCTCTTCGCCATAACTGAGAAAGACAGCAATCTCATCCTCTTCATAGGAAAGATTTCAGGTCAATCCTGATCTAAGATCACGGGGCAAGATCACGGGGTCGGTTCGGATCACGGGGTCGGTTCTACTGATCACTTATCAAGATAAATGAAATGAGAATGAAAACAGTAATGAATCATAGTCAAGGCGGCGGGCTCCTGAAAATGATCAGGAGAACCGACCCCGTGACTAAGTTTTTTATTTACTATCTTTGCAGAAAAAATGAATCAGGATATTTTAAATACAATTAATACTTTACTTTCTGAATGGGATCCTATAGGGCTTCCAAAAGATATTGCAGAAGATGAATATATGTGTTATGCACAAACTATTGTTCATAAACTCGAAAATAATAATAGTGTAAGAGATTACCTCATAACTATTCTTATAGACTTAAGTAATAGTGAAGAAATAATTCATAATAAAAAGGCTATCGATGATATTAACAGTTTAGTTATTAAGATAAAGCAAGTTTATAGAGAGTTACAGAATCAGACAAAAAGGGGACAGGTGTGAAGTGAACCCGGAAAGTTGGACACAACTGAAAGGTTCAAATGAAAAAGGAATTTAGTTTAGAAGAAAAGTTGTCCGCAATTGGGTTAGTATTCCAAGGTGAATCTGCCCGTTCCGTGTCTCGTAAACTCCATTTAGGCCATCATCTTCTATATGAGTGGATTGAGAGTTACAAACTCCTTGGTATTGAAGGTCTGGAATTAAAGCGTAAGAAGAAAAAGAGGCTTTCATACGTAATTTTTAATTGTCTCACATTGCTGTAGAGACCTATTTTTGTTTAACTTATCTATCTCTTTGAGTATAATGACAAAAGAAAGAATAGCATCTATCTAGTGACAGATGCGGCTATGCATACAGACGGCATTTTATGTAAACAGCTAAGGATTTTAAAGTTTCATACACGTGCACATCAAGGGTCACAGTCTTTGCCGCTTAGCTGTTGAGACCAATTTCATATTCGGGCTATGGATGTCCCAGTAAGGATCGGCCTTTATTTCTAACTATTCAGTTGTAACAGTTTTTTCCAGTTCAACAGAGTAACCAAGCTTTCGGAGTTCGGCAGTAAGGTATGCCTTTCTCTTTTTCTCGATCTTCTCCTGTTGATACTGAGCACCAAGCTCGTGATACCTTGCACCTGTACTAAGGATAAGATAGGCAGCGATGACCTGTGAGTGAGCTACAGCTATAAGTGCCCTTTTCTTTCCTCTGCGAGCAGCAATGCGATGATATCTCTCACTGAAAAACGTATTTTTGGTACGGGTCGCAGCCCATGCAGCCTCTATAATGACTGCTTTCACTTGTTTGTTTCCGTGGGTGATCCTTCCGCTTTTTTTTTCCCAGCACTCTCGTTGTTGCCAGGGCAGATACCTGCCCATGATGCCAGATGCTTCTCGCTGGGGAATTTGCTCATATCGAATCCTATCTCTGCAACGAGGTCTTCCACAACCTTATCACTGAAACCTGGAATTTCCTTCAGCAACTCTATCGCATTATCATACTTGGAGAGAACATCGCGTATCTTTGTTCCCAACTCGTCTATCAAAACTGTGGTCTGGTCAATATCGCGTCGTATCATCTGAAGCATATACACATGGTGGCTCTCAACGAAGCCTGTACATGCTTTCAGCAGTTCCTCTGGACTGGCAGACAACTTGCCATGATAGATACTCTCGATATCCTGAAGGGTAATGAACTTACCCTCACAAAGCCAGTCAATCAACTTGGTGGCAGTGGTGCCAGACGTATTGCTTACCACGCTCGATAGCTTGATGTTGCAATCCTCCAAGATGCGCATGATGCGGTTCTTCTCGGATGACACATGCTGTATCAACTTGTTGCGGTAGCGTGTCAGGTCTCGGAGTTGTCGCTGTTCCTTTGGGGGAATGTAACTCGGCTTCAGCAAACCTGCCAGTAGCAGTTTGCATATCCACTCGCTGTCCATCTTGTCTGTCTTATGGCCTGGCACATTCTTGATGTGGCGGGCATTCACTATCCAGACATTCGGTATCGCATCTTCAAGCACGTGGTACACTGGCTTCCAGTAAACCCCAGTACTCTCCATTGCCACATGGGTAATGCCGTTCTGCAATAGCCATTCTTTCAATTCGGTCAAAGAACTCGTGAAGGTGTCGAATGAACGGGTCTCCTTGCGGATGCCTTCGCCATTGATTGTTGCCACCACCACCTTCAAGTGGACGTCAATGCCACAGCCTCGCAGCACTTGACTCGGGAATAAAACTTCTGCCATATGATACACCTTTTGGGTTTCCACCTACAAAGGTAATATCAGATTAAGAATTTTCATCCGCTTTGGCGTTATTTTTTTAATTCATGGGCATTTCATATGAAGAAAAATGCAAAATAGTTTGTGAATATCAGGAAAGTGAATTAACTTTGTTCCAGCTTTCAGCTAAATATCAATTGTCAAGCTCGATAATTGGCAATTGGGTTAAATTGGTTGAGCGAAATGGATTTGAAGCACTGGAATCTCGACGATCCAGGCATTTCCAAACAGGTGAGCATATGGTTAAACGACTACCCAAAGAAGAGTACGAAAAGGAGAAGGTCAGCGGGGACGGTTCTCCTGATCACTTTTCTGCGTAAATATTTGGTTGTTAATAAATATGTTTGTACCTTTGCTTCATATTATTAGAAAAAAGATGGAACGACAGACGTTCTAAAGATTTTTGTTCGTTTTCTTGTTTGTTTCGAAAATAATCCCTATCTTTGCCCCGATGTTTGAGAAGGAAATAAAGGAATACGAGCGCATCCGAAAGGAGTATCAGCAGAAGATAGCCGATAGGATGGGGAAGGAGCAGTGGATGGAATACAACGAGATTCTATTCTCTGCCCACTCCTGTGCTATTGAGGGCAACTCGTTTACAGTCGATGATACGCGAATCCTTCGTGAACAAGGTATGTCGATGATTCCTGTGGGCCGTTCTTTGCTCGAATGCACAGAGATAGCAGACCATTTCCGAGCCTTCGACTATATGGCGAGCCATTTGGATTATCCCTTCGATGAAGCCTTATTAAAAGAGGTCAATCGCCTAGTGACTGAACACACACTCAGTTATCGTGCTTCTGGCGCCATCGCTGGCGAATACACTACTGAGGATATGGCTGCTGGCGATACCGTCTTTGGAGACCACGAAGCATTGATTGCACGTGTTCCCAATCTGATGACTTCAACACAAAAAGCGCTCAACGAAAGCCAGCATCCATTAGTCGTCGCAGCCAAATGGCACGGATATTTCGAATATCTACATCCTTTCCGTGATGGAAACGGCAGAACAGGCCGCTTGCTCTCCAACTTCATCCTCCTTCGTGCCAATCATCCCTTACTCATCATCCGTCTCGAAGATCGCGCTGCCTATATCTCTGCCCTCAAGCAAATCCGCACAGATGGCACAGACGAGCACCTCATTGCCTTCTTCTTCAAAACCGCCATCTCTCGCATGAAGTCCGAACTCTCCCAAAAGCGCAAGAACTCATTGCCTACAATGTTCTTTTAATTACAGGGGTATTTATAGCCGTCGTGATAGCCCAGTTCCTTCATCAACTGTGTCGTGAATGCTGCCGATGTTGTGAAGATAACGAATATCATTACAGGTTATTCTCATTTATGTTTTGAACAAACTCCACTCCGTGTGCATTCGATCCTCTAATAGAAAAGCCGCTCAATAGGAGCGGCTTTTCTTCTATTTATTCTTCAGTTCCGGATTCACGAAGCGCTTCGGTTTCTCCATGACCTTTGCGCTGTCACCATCGCCAGAGCGGGTGCGTGCCCAGTAGTAATCATCGTACCAACTGTCGAAGCCCCACCTGTAGTTATCGTAACGCGGACGGCTCACGCAGTAGAGTTCAAAATCGACCAAATTATTACCATCGTAGATAGTACCATAGAAACGCTTGGAGTTGAGGTGATAGTCGCGGATCTCTATCCTGTCGCCATCCTCGATGAAATAAACGTATATGACCCCGTTCTTGACAGACCAGTCAATATGGTTGGCCACATAGTCCCAAGGCGCGCGGCTATAATAATCCACCCAGGTACCCGAGCCTTTGGTAAAACGGAACGGATCTATCTCGAAGGTAATCTCCGTACGGGTGATATCGTAGGTTCTGCCATCCCAGTTAGAGGAGATATACATATTTCCACTCCAAGTACCCTCTAAGGTATCAGCGATCATTTCATCCTCGCAAGAGGTGAAGGCCAGTGCCATCATCGCCATCATCAGCATTGTGTAGATCTTTTTCATAATTGTACCCTTTCTATATCTTTTGTTAGACATTTGTTTTAATTCACACTGCAAAGGTAAGACTTTTTTTGGAGAGAAACAAAGGGAAATCCCGAATTGTGCAGCGGGATTTCCCTAAATGTATATAGAGGTTTGGGTTACTTCAAGAGGTTCATGGTGTCGGTGGCAATCATCAGTTCCTCATCGGTAGGGATGACGACGACCTTCACCTTCGAGTCATCAGCAGAGATAATGGCTTCCTCGCCGCGTACTTTGTTCTTCTCCTCGTCGAACTTGATGCCAAGGAACTCCATGTTCTTGCAGACCTCGGAGCGCATGCCAATCTGATTCTCACCAACACCAGCCGTGAAGACGACGACATCGAGACCACCCATGGCAGCAGCATAGGCACCGATATATTTCTTGATACGGTAGAAATACATGTCCTGAGCCAGTTTGGCACGGGCATCGCCACTCTTAGCAGCATTCTCCACATCACGCATATCGGAAGAGCCACCCGTCAGACCAGCCACACCACTCTTCTTGTTGAGCAGGTTGCTCATGCCATCGGCATCCAGTCCCAATTTCTTCTCGATGAAGGTCACGGCACCACCGTCGATATCTCCGGCACGAGTACCCATCATCAGACCCTCCAACGGCGTCAGACCCATAGAGGTGTCGATACACTTACCATCGACGACAGCAGCAATCGAACCGCCATTACCCACGTGGCAGGTCACCATCTTCGTACCCTCAGCAGGGATACCCAGGAACTCACAGGCGCGGGCACTTACATAACGGTGTGAGGTACCGTGGAAGCCATAGCGGCGGATGCCGTACTTCTCATAGAGTTCGTAGGGGATGGCGTACATAAAGGCCTTCGGTGGCATGGTCTGGTGGAAGGCAGTATCAAACACGCCCACCTGGGGCAGACCAGGCATCAGTTCCTTCACGGCATTTACGCCCTTCAGGTTGGCAGGGTTATGCAGGGGAGCCAGGTCTGAGCACTCCTCAAAGGTCTTCAGCACCTCGTCGGTGAGGATGACGGACTTGTTGAACTTCTCGCCGCCATGCACCATACGATGTCCCACGGCATCAATCTCGTCAAGACTCTTAATCACACCAATCTCAGGGTCGGTAAGCAGGGAGAAGATGAACTTCACGCCTTCGGTATGCTCAGGGATATCATGCATGATCTGACGCTTTTCACCATTGGCCAGTTTCACCTTCACGAAGGCACCGTCCAAGCCCACACGCTCAGCACCGCCACTGGTCATCACGGACTTATCGTCCATGTTATACAATGCATATTTAATAGAACTGCTGCCACAGTTTAAAACTAATATTTTCATGTTCTATTGTTCACTTAATAATTATTTTTTGGCGTCCATGGCCTGACAGGCGGTGATGGCAACCATATAGTAGATGTCATCCACAGAACAACCACGGGAGAGGTCGTTCACCGGACGGGCGATACCCTGAAGCACAGGACCGATGGCGATGGCATCGCCTAAACGCTGTACCATCTTATAGCCGATATTTCCTACCTCGAGGTTGGGGAACACAAGCACGTTGGCCTTGCCGGCAATGTCAGAGCCAGGAGCCTTCTTCGCACCGACGCTGGGAACGAGGGCGGCGTCAGCCTGGAGTTCACCGTCGATCTTCAGGTCAGGTGCCATCTCCTTAGCCAGACGGGTAGCCTCAATCACCTTGTCACATACCTCATGCTTGGCACTTCCCTTCGTTGAGAAACTCAGCATGGCCACACGGGGATCCTCGAAACCAGCCACTGCCTTCGCCATCTGAGCCGTGCAGACAGCAATCTGAGCCAGTTGATTGGCATCGGGCATCGGAGTGACGGCCACATCAGCCACAACCAGCACACCATCCTCTCCATACTGCTTCTGTTTCGAGATGAGCAGCAGACCGCCACTCACACAAGTGATGCCAGGAGCACACTTGATGATCTGCAAGGCAGGACGCAAGGTGTCGCCAGTGGTAGAGAGGGCGCCACTGATCTGACCATCAGCACCCTCGGTCTTGATAATCATACAACCATAGTAGAGCGGGTTCTTCACCAACTTACGAGCCTCCTCAATGGTCATGCCCTTGCTCTTGCGAAGTTCTGCCAGTTTCTCAGCATACTCCTCAGCCTTCGGACTGTTCTCCGGATCAATGATGGTGGCCTTGCCGATGTTCTGCAGTCCCCACTCTGCGGCGAGTTTCTTGATCTCATCGGGATTACCCAACAGGATGATGTCTGCAATACCATCAGCCATGACCCGGTCGGCTGCACGAAGTGTACGCTCCTCCGTTGCCTCGGGGAGCACGATGCGCTGCTTGTTTGACTTAGCACGCGCTACAATTTGACTTAATAAATCCATAGTTTTTTTATTTGTTTTGAAAATTGATTCACTCTCTTTCTGCCAGTTCCTTACTCAGGATACTCTCCAGATCCTCCGCAGACAGACGCAAGTGGAACTCGCCCTTGATGGCAACAGAGATACCACCTGTCTCCTCGCTGACCACCACAGCCACGGCATCACTCTCCTGTGAGATACCCATGGCCGCACGATGGCGCAGACCCAGTTCCTTCGGAATACTCAGGTCGTGGCTGACGGGCAAGATACACCCTGCCGCCTTGATACGCTTATTCGAGATGATCATGGCCCCATCGTGAAGCGGTGCGTTCTTGAAGAAGATATTCTCTATCAATTGCTGGTTGACATTCGCATCTATCTGGTCGCCAGTCACAATGATATCGTCGAGTGGTATGGCCCGTTCAAAGATAATCAGCGCACCCACCTTTCCACGACTCATATTCTGTGAAGCCATGACAACTGGAATAATGGATGTCATCACCTCCATCTTCGCCTCATGCGCCTTCTTCTTCGATCTCAACAGTTTGGCCAGAGCCTTCACACGCTGATGGGCACCCAGGTTATAGAGGAACTTCCGGATGTCCTCCTGGAAGATGACAATCATGGCGATTACACCCACACTCACCAACTTATCCATGATGGTACCCAACAGACGCATCTCTAAGATCTGCGAGACAAACAACCACAGAGCGGCAAACATCATAATTCCGATAAACACGTTTAACGAACGTGAATCACGCATCAGCCGGTAGATATAGTACAACATCAGAGCGACCAGTAATATGTCGATGACGTCTTTTATGCCAAACTCAATAAACATATCCACTATTCACTATAAACTATTCACTATCTGTACGCATTCCACTGCCTCACGGACATCGTGTACACGGAGGATACTGGCACCCTTCATCAAGGCGACGGTATGGAGTGCCGTCGTGCCATTGAGCGACTCGCCGGCCGTACAGCCGAATTTCTTGTAGATCATCGATTTCCGCGAGACACCTACGAGCACAGGCAATGCCATGACCAGCAACTGTTCCAGTTCACTCATGATCTGGTAGTTCTGTTCCAACGTCTTGCCAAAGCCAAAGCCTGGGTCAAGGATGATGTCCTTGGCACCGAAGTCGCGCAACTGCTGCACCTTCTGGGCAAAGGCCAACAGGGTCTCACGCATTGTGGGCTGGACAGACATTAAGATATAAGGTGCGCCCAGACGGGCCACCATACGGAACATCTCCGGACTACCCTCGCTCACATCGTTGATGATGTCAGCCCCAAACTCTTCCACTGCCATCCGCGCCACATCGGGACGGAAAGTGTCAACGGAAACCACGGCAGAGGGCTGTTCACGACGCACCACAGTCAGTGCGAAGCGCAACCGTTCCATCTCCTCCGACTCAGAAGCCACCTCTGCCCCCGGACGGGTAGAACAACCTCCTACGTCGATGATGGAACCTCCCTCGCTGACAATCTGGTGGCAGCGCTCAGCGATTTCCCCTTCCGTCTGCTTGCGACTTCCCGCATAGAAAGAATCGGGTGTCACATTCAGGATACCCATCACCTGAGGCTCCCTGAGATCCATCAGAAGACCATGTATATTCAACGTATAGTCCATAATCGCCCACAAAGTTACAAATTATTTCTCATTTCTCATTTCTCATTTCTCATTTTTTTGTATCTTTGCAGCAAAATTTACGAAGTTTATGGAAATAAAGGAACTGTACAGGCTCTATCAGCAGTATCCCTGCATCACGACAGACAGTCGTGACTGTCCGGAAGGAAGTATCTTCCTCGCCCTCAAAGGCGAGTCGTTCGACGGCAACAAATTTGCCCTACAAGCCCTCGAAAAAGGATGTGCCTATGCTATCATCGATGACAAGGAAATCCTTGGGTCCTTAGGAGATCCTGGGATATCCAGGGATCGCCTCATCCTCGTTGATGACTGCTTGCAGACCTTCAAGGACCTGGCGCGCGAGCACCGGCGCCAGTTCAATATTCCTGTGATTGGCATTACAGGCACCAACGGCAAGACCACCACAAAGGAACTGGTCGCTGCCATACTCTCGCAGAAATACAACGTGCTCTATACCCAGGGAAACTTCAACAATGACGTGGGTGTACCCAAGACGCTCTTCCGTCTGACCAAGGAGCATGAGATGGCCGTGATAGAGATGGGAGCCAGTCATCCGGGCGACATCAAGACCCTTGTCGAGACGGCAGAGCCCACCTGTGGCCTCATCACCAACGTGGGTCGTGCACACCTGCAAGGATTTGGCTCGTTCGAAGGGGTCATCAAGACCAAGTGCGAACTCTACGACTTCCTCCGTACCCGTGAGGACGGGCTTATCTTCATCAATGCCGACAACGAGCACCTGATGGATCAGATTGGCGACGACGAAGAGATCTGGATCACCCCCTACTCCACCAGTCCTGACAACCAGTATACCTGTATCAGCGGTGAGGTGATAGATTGTAATCCCTTCCTGAAATTCCGTTGGCGCGAGCCCTTGATGACATTAGAGGAGGAGGGGCGCAGCACCAAGTGGCACAAGGTACAGACACACCTCATCGGTGCCTATAATATCGACAACCTCCTGGCCGCCATCTCAGTAGGTATCAACTTCGGTGTGGAACGCAAGAAAATCTGCGAAGCCCTCGAAAACTATGTGCCATCGAATAACCGCAGTCAGATGACCGTCACAGAGAAGAACCACCTCATTGTGGATGCCTACAATGCCAACCCCACCTCCATGCAGGCAGCCTTGGAGAATTTCAGTCTGATACAGGCCGACCGGAAGATGGCTATTCTCGGACAGATGGGCGAACTGGGCGATGAGAGTGATAAAGAGCACCGTAAGTTGGTGAACTATCTGAAACAGGCAGGCTATGATGAAGTATGGCTCGTGGGTGACAATTTCAAGGATATCGACTGTCCTTTCCGTAAGTTCCATGATGTGGAAGAGGTGAAGGCCGCCATCCAGAAGGACTGCCCGGAGGGCTACTATATCCTGATTAAAGGCAGCAACAGCAACAAACTCTTCCAACTGCCCGAACTGCTGTAGGAAATGAGAAATGAGAAATGAGGAATGAGAAATGTTGATTACTATAGTGTGCTGAAACTGTGGGTGAAGGCTTGGGGAGAATCTCTGGAGGCTTTCATGAGGTGCAGGAAATGCACATCGAATGGCTTGCAGGGGTTGGTCATCGTTTCACTTTTTACTGCCTGCTCCTCGATTCCTGAGAATACTACGCTGGAAGAGGGCAATGCCGTCTATTACTGGCGAACGGACCTGAGACTCGACTCCACGGAACAGGCGTTTCTCCAACAGTATCATATCAATAAGGTGTACTGTCGCTATTTCGACGTGGTGATGAGCGAGTCGGGCGAGCCAAAGCCCAATGCCACCATCACCTTCTCCGACACCCTGCCCGACAGCATCGAGATCATCCCCACCGTCTATATCACGGAGGACTGTATGCATCAGAAGCACGAGGGCTTTGCAGAGAAACTCGTGAAGCGTATCCTCCAGATGAATGAGACGAACAATATCCATAACGTACGCGAAATCCAGATCGACTGCGACTACACCTCCAAGAGCCGCAAGACCTACTACGACTTCCTCAAAGCGGTAAGTGCCTCCTGGAACCAAGGATATCCTAGGAAGAACCTTGGACAGCCTAAGATCTCTACCACCATCCGCCTGCACCAACTCTCCATGGAGGCACCGCCCGTGGACTACGGTGCGCTGATGATCTACAACACTGGCGACCCCAGCAAATGGGAAGAGCGCAACCCGATTCTCGACTATCGCGACGTGTATCCCTATCTGGACCGGCTCAACGATTATCCATTACCCCTGGCAGCCGCTTATCCTGTCTTCCACTGGATCAGGGACATCTATGGCGTACGGGTAGAGCATACCGTCGAGGCAGAGGAGATACTCAAAGTAAAAAGAGCGATGGAGAAAGAACGCAAGAACCTCAGTCGTTCCATCATCACCTATCATTTGGACAAAGAAAACATTAACAGATACAAACCAGAAACCTATGAAGAGATTTATCATCATTAGTCTGATGACAGCCATGACGCTGCCGATGCTTGCCTGTGCCGGAGGAGGTACGGACAACTATTACCTGTTCAGCCCCTTTGTCGGCAACAATTTCAGGAATCGCGTGGAGAAAATCTGCAACGACAACTGGAAGGCCTACCTCGGTTCGACCGAGGAGTATTATTGGTTCAATGCCGACGAGGTGATCAAGGCGGCCCAGCAGAAGGGCGATGCCCTGATGGTCACCTATATCCAGAACCTGCAGAAATATCTCGATTGTGTCGACATCGAGCAGCGCAAACAGTATGAGTGGAACTATCCCACGAAGGAAGACATCGATGGTCAGAAACGTACATTGCAGGCCGTGCGCACATACGCCCTCGGTAAGACAAAGACCAAGTTGCGCTCCCAGCATGCCTTACTCTACATGCGTTGTAACATGATGTTAGGTCAGCACCAGGAGAATATCACCTACTGGGAACAGACTGCCAAGGACTTCATCGAGACCGTCTATAAGGACATGATGAAGAACATCTATGCCGGTGCGCTCTACAAGACAGGACGGGAGGCTGAGGCCGGTGAACTCTTTGCCGAGATGGACGATGAGGAGAGTCTGATGACACAGTTCTACAAGAAACGCTCCTACCTCGCCATCAGTCAGCACTACAAGCAGAACCCCACCTCGAAGGCCCTGCCTTGGTTGCTGAAGGACTTCGTAAACAATGCCCAGGAGGCTGCCGATGCCGTCAACGGCGGTGGCGGCTCTGTTGGCAAACAGTTCATCCGCGACATCAACAAGCAGGAGTCCTGGCAGATGCAGCAGTTCTGTGAGATGGTCGTCCGCGAGGGCAAGACCGACTGTCCCATCATGTGGAAGAGTGCCAAGGCCTGGCTGGAGTTCCTCGCTGGCAATCAGAAGGAGGCTGCCAACGATATCCTCGATGCCGTCAAACTCGACGGTACGGCCCGTATGAAAGACAACGCCCGTGTGCTGATGCTCTATATCACCGCCGCCCAGGCCAAGCCCAGTGAAGCCTTCGACGACTATCTGACTGACGAGTTACAATGGCTGAAGCAGAAACAAGAAGAAGAAGGTGGCGATTTCTTCTCTGGTGCCGAAAACCGTCTCACTAACAAGGTGCTTGTGCCGCACTACAGATCCAACCCCGTACGTCTTGCCGCCATCTGTCTCGCACTCTACAGCGCCGGCTGTGGCTTTGACCTCGACACCCTCAACGTCAGCAGTACAGAGAAATTTCTCTACTACACCAACACTCCAGGCAACAACAAGTTGGACAAATACCTGAAGGCCAATCTCCACGAGAACGACACCGTGCTCTCAGAACTCATTGGTACGAAGTACATGCGTCTCTGCCAGTGGGACAAGGCCATCCAGTGGTTAAAGGATATCCCTGTCGGTTTCTACAACGAGTATCGCAGCAGGGAATACCGTTACTATTCCGTCCTTCGTAAATACACTGTAGAGCCGTGGATAAAACGCCAGTGGCTCAATAGCGATGAGGCTTGGGAGAAAGACGTGAAGTGGTGGAAGAACCTCAAACTCGACTTCTGTAAGGAGATGCAGATGATGGAAGGCTCACTCGACCTCCTGAAGGGCAAAGCCTACGACCAACGCTGCTATAACCTCGCCGTCTACTATGCCCAGGCTAGTGTCCACGGCGACTGCTGGTGGCTGATGCGCGACTTTAAGGGTGCCTATGACAAGGTACGCGTCAACGAAGTGGATTTTGGACAGAAGGCTTATGAGATGTTACAGAAGGCTGCCATGTCGTCCGACCCGGCCCTGAAGCGCAAGGCGCTCTTCGGCATGGGTTACAGGGAACTCTACGGTGTCTTACCTTACAGCGAAAGCAACGGTAAACTATGGCGCGAGAAAGTGTGGGACGATGACAAGTCTGAATATGTGGATAAAATCAACTCAAGCGGTCCGCAGTATCGGGCCTTCCAAGCACTATACGACCTGACGAACGACCAGCCGGAGGAGGAATATATCCGCAAGTGCGACGAGTATGCCCAGTTCTGTAAGTACTACCGTCAGCATAAAAATTAAAAAAAGTTGGCGTTTTATGCACGTATTTCGAAAAATAGCAGTACCTTTGCAGGCGATTTCTGAGAAAACGCCTGTAAAGGCAGGCTAATCGGGATGTAGCGCAGTTGGTAGCGCACTACGTTCGGGACGTAGGGGTCGGGCGTTCGAGTCGCCTCATCCCGACAAACAGAAAGACGTGATTGCAAGAAGTGGTTGCCGCATGGCAACCACTTCTTTTATTCTTTGGCGGCAACGCCCTTTCCCTCCGGGTCGCGCTTGAGTTCCTCGATCATCTCATCGATCTTGCGGAGTTCGCGTGGGATGCGGATGTTCTGCGGACAGTGGGGCTCGCACTGGCCACACTGGATGCAGTGATCTGGCTGACGGTCACGGGGCACAGCACGGTCCAATGAGATGAGATATTGCCGACGGTGCTTGCGATATTCCTTGTCGCCTATGCCCATCGGCAGTGAACCATCATTCTTACACTTGTTGTAATGCACGAAGATGGCAGGGATATCGATGCCATAAGGACAGGGCATACAGTACTTACAATCATTGCAAGGGATATTCTCCAAGCGCACGATCTTGTGTGCAATATCCCCGTCGAGATACCGCATTTCCTCATCTGTGAGCGGGGTGAGCGGACAATAAGAAAGCAGATTGTCCTTCAGGTGTTCCATATAGGTCATGCCACTAAGTACGGTGAGCACCCCCTCGGGAGTACCCGCATAGCGGAAAGCCCATGAGGCGACGCTGCGCTCCGGAGCCTTACTTTTCAGTTCGGTCATCAGGTACTGTGGCAGATTGGCCAGACGACCTCCGAGCAATGGTTCCATGATGACGGCAGGAATGCCACGCTTCTGGAGTTCGGCATAGAGATACGAGGCATCCACGTTACGTTCATTGATCTCATTGGCATAGTCCCAGTCAAGATAGTTGAGTTCAATCTGCACGAAGTCCCAATGGTACTTATCCTGCATGGCGAGTACCTCGTCGAACACTGCCTGATAGCCGTGGAACGAGAATCCGAGGTTACGGATACGGCCCGCCTCACGCTCCTTCATCAGAAAGTCCATGATACCGTTATCCACATAGCGACTGTTGAACTCGTCCATACCACCACCGATGGCGTGCAACAGATAGTAGTCGATATAGTCGACTTGCAGTTCCTTCATCGAATTGAGGTACATCTCCTTCGACTTCTCAAACGACCAGTAGTCACGGTTGAAGTTAGAGAGTTTCGTGGCAATGAAGTATTCACTGCGCTTATGACGGCTGAGGGCAATACCCGTACAATGCTCCGACTTACCCTGACAATAGACAGGAGAGGTGTCGATATAGTTCAGGCCATGCTCCAGGGCATAGTCAATCTGCTTGTTGATCATCTCCTGATCGAACTCATCAGAGTTATCCACCTTTGTCGGCAGGCGCATCATGCCATAGCCCAAAATTGACACCTTTTCCTTGGTCTTGGGGTTTTCGCGGTAGGTCATCTTGCCTACGGCCGGTTCCACCTGGTTCTTATATTCCTCTGCGGCCTGTTCTCCAGCCTTGTTGGCTTCCTTACAACCAGCCATCACAGCAGCCGTTCCCGCAGCCCCTGCTCCAAACGCCTTCAAAAACGAACGGCGCGATATATTTTTCTTTTCCATAATTTCCTATATTTTCTTGTGTACTTCGTGACCTTCGACGTAGATGGCCGAGAAGGGCCGAGCCGGACAGACATACTCACAGGCGCCACAGCCGATACAGGCACTCTCGTTGATGGCGGGTACCGTGGGCGACTCCTCATCATTCTCGTCGAGCATCACCATCTCGATGGCTCCAGAGGGACAGTGACGGGCACAGTTGCCGCACTCCACCTTATCAGTGATTGCCACACAATTCTTCTGGATGAATACCGCGTGACCTATCTGGACAGATGTCTTCACATCCTGGTCAATCAGTTTGATGGCTCCTGCAGGACAGACCTCCGAACAACGGGTACACTCCGGACGGCAGTAACCATGCTCATACGACATCACAGGCAGCATCAGGTGCATCAGGTCAGAAGAAGGACGCAACACCTGGTTCGGACATTCCGAGACACAGAGTTGACAGCCCGTACAACGCTGAGCGAAGTGGTCGAAGGAGAGAGAGCCTGGAGGTGTGAGCGGCGTCTGACGCTCAGGAGCCACCTTGTCCTCAATCTCCGCCAAGCCACCGTCCATGAGTTTTTCCTTCTTCTGGGCAATGGCAGCGGTTGTGACAAGAGCCGAAGCAAGCAGGAAACTGCGCTTGGAAGCATCGACGGTGCCAGGAGATGCGGCTTTTCTGGAAGATCCAGAAGGGCCGGTATATTTCAGTGCTCCGAATTTGCAGGAGGCAATGCAGTTGCCACAAACCACGCAACGACTGTGATCCACAGTATGCGTCTTGTAGTCGATGCAGGCGGCCTTGCAGTTTTTCGAGCAGAGCGAACAGTTCTTGCACTTCTCCTCGTTGAAATGGATCTTCAGCCATGAGAAACG
>JAFWTK010000179.1 GCA_017518935.1 Prevotella sp. | reverse complement strand
TAATAATGTAATCGGCTGCAAAGATACTAATAAAAATCGAGATATTGTTGATTTGGGTCAAAAATAAGGCTGTTTGCGCACACAATTTTCCGTAAACGCTTGCGTAAAACGAAAAATCGCCGTACCTTTGCACCGTCAAAAGACATTAGGATAACAATTTAAGTTTAAGGTAGGGGCGTCAGGATAACAAATCGCCCCGAGTAAAAAAGAAAGGGTAAAAAGATGAAAAAGATGATTTTGACAATGGTTGCAATGCTGAGCATGACAATGGCATTTGCAGAAGGTGAGAACGCAAACAGTGTGAACAATGTCGAGGCTTACGACATGAGCGTCAATATGAATAAACTCTCAGAGGCCTTGGCACTGACTGCCGACCAGATTGAAGCAGTGGCAGAGATTCATCACACATTTTCGGCCGAGATGATGTTTGCAGCCCAGTACAACAAAGAAGAGCGTGAGGCTCGTGTTCGTGAGGCCGTCGAGAAGAATGTGAAGTGGATGCGCTACGTGCTCAACGAGAAGCAGGTTCGTAAGTACCTTGTACTGCTGAATGCCACATTAAACAACCGTGGTTTGAACAAGTAAAAACAGACAGTGATTATTTAAGTGAAGGGGGCATTCCGAGAGGGATGCCTCTTTTTTTTGCCTGATTATTTGCAAGTCTCGTTTTTTTTTGTTTATTTTGCACACAAATAACAATCTGAATGCAAAGAAGATGAAAAGTTTCAAGTACATTATCATGTCGATGGTGGCTACCGTGCTGGTCAGTTGCGGTACTACCAACACTGTACCCATTACGGGTAGAAAGCAGAATCTGATGGTTAGCGACGGTGAGGTGCTCAGTCTCTCAACGCAGCAATATCAGGAGTTTATGAAGACGGCCAAACTCTCTACCAACCAGACCAATACGGCAATGGTGAAGCGGGTAGGGCAGAACCTGGCCAGTGCTGTGGTGAACTATCTGAATGCCAATGGTATGTCAAACGATGTTCAGAACTACAAGTGGACATTTAATCTTGTGCAGAACAATCAGGCAAATGCCTGGTGTATGCCTGGTGGACTGATCTGCGTTTACGAAGGCTTGTTGCCCATTACGCAGAACGAGGCTTCGCTGGCCATTGTGCTGGGACATGAAATAGCCCATGCTGTGGCCCGTCATTCGGCAGAGCAGATGAGTACGCAGATGAAACAGCAGTACGGTATGCAGGTGGGGGCTGCCCTCGCAGGTGTGTTGGGTATGGGACCGAACACCCAGTCCATCGTGCAGGCCATTGCGGCACAAGGTTTTAACTTCAAGAACCTGAAATACTCGCGAGACCACGAGAACGAGGCCGACCACATGGGACTGATTTTTGCGGCTATGGCAGGCTATGACCCGCAGGTGGCCACAACTTTCTGGCAACGTATGGCAGCGTCGAACCAGAACCAGACAGCAGAGTTCCTGAGCGATCATCCCTCTGATGCCACACGTATCAAGAATATACAGGGTTGGATGCCTGAGGCATTGAAGTATTACAAGCCGAAGACGACCACCACGACGACAAGGGCTGCCACCACGACAAAGAAGACAACGACTTCTACTGCCAAGAAGGCGACAACGACTAAGAAAACTACAACTACTAAGAAGTGATATGAAGGAGCGGGCCGTCGATTGTGACGCGCCCGCCTTTTTTAAGGCTACCAAAAAGAATCTCTCGCATCAGCAGTGGTTTCAGTCTGCCAGTGATGACACGATCCATCTCACGGGCACCGTATTCCTTGGTGAATCCCTCTTTCAACAGAGAGTTGAAGGCTTCGTCAGTCAAGGTCATCTGTACCTGTCTGGCTGTCAGTTTCTCTTGCAATTCACTCAGTTTCTTGCGCAAGATAAGGGTAGCCATCGTCTGGTCCATATCATTGAAGACTACTGTACCGCTGAGGCGGTTGATGAACTCAGGCTTGAAGGTCTTCTTCACCTGTTTCAGCATGGCCTCTCCGCGACTGATATTGCCAGAGAAACCGATATTGGCTTGCCCTGCATACTGGGCACCTGCATTAGAGGTCATTATCAGGATGACGTTGCGGAAATCTGCCTTGCGCCCCTTGTTGTCAGTGAGACGGGCATAGTCCATCACTTGTAAAAGAATATTATAGATATCCTGGTGGGCTTTTTCTATCTCGTCGAGCAGCAGGACGCAGTTGGGCGTCTTGCGGATGGCATCTGTCAGCAGACCGCCATCCTCATAACCTACATAGCCTGCTGGTGAGCCAATCAATTTCGCTACGGTATGCTTCTCTGTGTATTCACTCATGTCGAATCGTAGCAGTTCTATGCCTAATTCCTGTGCTAACACACGGGCTACCTCAGTCTTTCCGACACCCGTAGGCCCTACAAACAATAGTGAGGCGAGGGGCTTGTTGTCGTCGAGCAATCCGGCTTTGGACATCTGTACTGCCTCCACCACCTGACGCACAGCCTCATCCTGTCCGTATATCTTACTGCTGATGCGCTCATAGAGCGTTCTGAGGGCGGCATTGTCATCTTCTTTCATCGCCAAAGCATCCACCTTACAGGTCTTGGAAAGGATATCGGCAACAAGGGTCTTATCCACCGTCTGACGCTTCTGCCCCCTGATGGGATGTATTTCCCGATAGGCACCAGCCTCGTCTATCAGGTCGATGGCCTTGTCGGGCAGGAAACGTTCGTTGATATACTTGGCACTGGCACTCACGGCAAATTCAAGGGCTTTGTCGGCATAATACACGCCGTGAAATTGCTCGTAGTTTTTTTTCAGTTGTTTCAGGATCTCTAAGGTTTCTTCCTGTGTGGGCTCTGCAATGTCTATCTGCTGGAACCTGCGCACCAGTCCTTTTGACTTGGAGAAGTGACGGTTGTATTCCTCGTAGGTCGTAGCACCGATGAAGCGGATATTGCCAGACTCTAAATAAGGTTTTAACATATTCGAGGCATCCATCGAGCCTTCGCCAGTGGCTCCAGCCCCCACAAGATTATGAATCTCGTCGATATAGACGATGTTGTTGTTGGCTTCCTGCGTGATGCCGTCCATCACCACCTTGATACGTTTCTCGAAGTCACCACGGAACTGCGTACCTGCCAACAGCGTACCGAGGTCGAGTTGATAAATTTTGCTGCCTTTCAGTCGGGCTGGCACATCCCATCCGTTCTCGATATAAGAGGCCAGTCCGTAGACAAGTGCCGTCTTACCCACACCAGGCTCTCCGATATGCAATGGATTGTTTTTCTCCTTGCGGCATAGCACCTGGATGGTACGCTCTAATTCCTGTTTGCGTCCGATGAGCGGGTTGTGCTGTGTGTAGGTATCGTTCAGACAGGTGACAAGTTTCCGCCAAGGCTCTTTCTCATCAGCCATTCCGTCCTCTGTCTCATCGTCCATATCCGCCTGGTCGTGGTCGTCAGCATAGCGTGCCACTAGTTCACTCATAAAGTCCTGCTTCCAATCGCCCAACAAATCTTTGAGCAGATAGGCGGCATACGACTCTTTCAGGTCGAGGATGCCTTTCACGATATGCGGCACATAGATGAAATGGGCACTCGAGTTCTGTACGATCCTGACGGCTGTGGTCAGGGCTTCGCTCAACTGTTGACTGGTGCCGATGGTATAGTTGCCAACCTCTTCCGGCACGTGTTCCATCTTCTCGAAATAGTCCTTCAAATTGCGATTCACGATGTTGATATCCACGTTGCAGTCTATCAGCGTCATGTTGAATTCATATTGCTTCAACAGGGCATAGACAAAATGCTCAGGTGTTGTAAACTCGTGGCGGTACTTCTGTGCCGCCTCGTGCATCTCTTCAAAAGCCTCGTTGACTTTTTGTGTATAGTATATCTCCATAGGCCTTTTATTCTTCTGGTTCGTAAGTCAATCGTAGGGGATAGCCCTCGTTTCGTGCCATCTGTGTAGCCTTGTTCACTTTCGATACGGCAATGTCGTAACTGTAGATACCCACCACGGCCTTGTCGGAGTGGTGCACTTGCAGCATCAGTGCCTGCGCCTCTGTCTCGGACTTGAAGAAAACCACTTTCAGGATCTTCACGACAAACTCCATTGTGGTGAAGTCGTCGTTGTAGATTGTCACCTTGTAGCGGCGTGGCTCTTTCAGGTTGGTCCGCTGTCGTTCTTTCGTTGCAGATTGCTCTTTTGCCATACTGGCGACAAAAGTACACAAAAAAAGCCACACCTGCAAGAGATGTGGCCATTTTTTATGGATTTGTGTTCTATAATCCTTAGAAATTGTAGTACAGACCGAAAGTGATATTCGTAGCATCGAGGTTCAACCCGAACTTGCTGACGTTGTTGTCGTCACCATCGGGATTGAACTGATCCCAACCGAGGAAACCGATGTGAGAAACGAAACTCAGTTGGTCAGTGAGGTTAACGGCAATACCTGGCTGGAAGCCAATGGCAATCTCAGTCCAGTCAGCCTTAGAAGCAGATGTGAAACCAACACCACCGTCAACGAACAGGTTTACCTTACCTAGTTTAGTGAAAGTGTAACGTGCGTAGGGAGCGATAGAGAAAGCACTCTCGCTCATACCGTTAACACCATTAAACTTGTCATTCTGATAACCGATAACGGTACCGATGGCCCACTGGTCGTTCAGGTTGTAACCAATCTCAGGCATGATCTTGAAAGCAGTCTCGCTTCTGTCACCAGCATTCTTCTGAGAACTCCAAGCCTCAATAGCAAAACTACCACCAATGTAAACTTGAGCCTGCATGCTCACTGCTGCAAAAGCAGCAACCATAGTCATTAAAATTTTTTTCATTTTTCTTTCTTTTTTACTTGGGGCTTTGTTGTCCTGAGCCCCTACTTTAAACTTATATTAGTTGTTTGACGGTGCAAAGGTACGATGTTTTTGGATACCAACACGCAAAACTGTTGTGTTGTGTGCGCAAACAGTACATTTTTTTGACTCAAATCAATCATAATTGTTTTTTTCTTTGTAATTTTGTTGCCATAATAATAAATAGGAAAAATTGTATGAAAAAGTTTTTTGCCTTATCTTTGTGTCTGGCCAGTACCTTATTTAACGTATCGGCTCAAACGAAGAGTGGTGGTATCTCGAAAGAGATGTTGAAGGAAATCCAAAAGGAAGTAGAGGCTTCTCCTGCCAACAAGGCGCTGGTGAATGCTGTGGCAGCCAACAGTATTGATGTATTGGCTGTGAACCGTGATAATGCTGGGGCTTTCGACACCTATTTCAGCATTGAGACCCCCAAGCAGAGTATTACCGACCAGAAGTCGTCTGGTCGTTGCTGGATGTTCAGCGGATTCAATGTGCTGCGTTCCAACTATACCCGTCAGCATGGCGATTCCCTACAGATTGAGTTCTCGCAGGCCTATCTCTTCTTCTGGGACCAGTTGGAGAAGGCCAACCTGATGTTGCAGGGTTGTGTCGATACGGGCAAGAAACCCATCGACGATCCCCTTGTGCAGTTCTTCTTCAAGAGTCCGATAGGCGACGGCGGCACGTTCTGTGGTGTCAGCGACCTTGCAGAGAAATATGGTCTGGTGCCTGCAGAGATCATGCCTGAGAGTTTCAGCAGCGACAATACCTCAAAGATGCGTTCATTGATTGCTTCGAAACTCCGTGAGTACGGCCTGCAACTCCGTGATATGGCCCAGAAGGACCGTAAGCAGGCCAGTATCGACAAGGCGAAGGCACGTATGCTGGCGCAGATTTACAAGATGCTGGTGATGACCATTGGTGAGCCTGTGCAGAAGTTCACCTATGCCTTTAAGAGCAAGAGTGGCAAGGCTGTCGGTCCTGCCAAGACCTACACCCCGCAGTCGTTCTATCAGGAGGTGGTAGGCGGCCCTATCAACGGTACGTTTATTATGGCGATGAATGATCCCCGTCGTCCTTATTACAAGACCTATGAGGTAGAGTACGACCGTCATACCTACGACGGTCACAACTGGAAATACATCAATTTGCCGATGGACGATATTGAGCAGATGGCGATTGCCTCATTGAAGGATGGGCGTAAACTCTATAGCAGTTATGATGTGGGTAAGTTCTTAGATCGCAAGCGTGGCTATGCCGATACGGAGAACTTCGATTATGAGTCGCTCTTTGGTACCACCTTCGGAATGGACAAGGCCCAGCGTATCTCCACCTTCGACAGTGGTTCTACTCACGCTATGACCCTGACAGCCGTTGACCTCGATGGGAAGGGTAAGGCCACTAAGTGGAAGGTTGAGAACTCATGGGGTGCCTCATGGGGCCAGCAAGGTTATCTGATTATGACCGACCGTTGGTTCCGTGAGTATATGTTCCGTCTGGTGGTTGACAAGAAATATGTACCCGAGAAAATCCTCCAGGCTGCAGAGACAGAGCCCATCATGGTTATGCCCGAGGATCCCCTCTTCCTCCCTGACGAGTAATTAGGGAGGAAGATACCCACTCCATAGACGTCCCACAATGTTCAGCGTATTTTCAATAACGGTACAAATTATTCACTTCTGTCCTGTAGCCTGACAATATTCCAGAATCTTGGTCTGTAGGGCAGCGTATGCATCAGTATAGCGATCGCATGCCTGCTGATATTGCTCCTCGGCCAGTCACTAATGGGCACATGAAGGGCGGCAAAGAGCATACTGCTGCCTCGGTTGTTGTCGTTCAGGAAATTGTTCCAACTATAACTGGCATCAACGGCCACGACAGGCCTGACTATATTTGAAGGCAAGCAGGGTGAGGTCATCGCTCTGCTCGGTGTCACCGACAAACTGGTGGACTGCATTAATCATCGTTTCAATCAGTTCTTGGGGAGAACCCTTACAGGCTTTGACAACCTCATCGATGCGTAGTCTTCCAAATTGCTCTTGACTGGCGTTTTCAGCCTCAGTCAGACCGTCAGTATAGAGGAAAAGGGTCGTTCCTGGAACCATGTCTATTTCTTGCTCCGAGAAATTCAAGTCTGACATGACACCAACGGGCAGGTTGGAATTGCAGGGAAGCAGTGCTGTTTGGATGTATGGAGACTCATGCCCAGCATTACAATAGCGCAGATGACCAGTCTGCAAGTCAAGTACACCAACGAACAGTGTGACAAACATACACTCATCATTCCCCTCGCAGATGTTCACGTTCATCGTTTCTACGATATGGCTCGGTTTATCGGTATGGGCTGCTATATTGCGGAAGAGCGTACGGCTGACGGCCATCACCAGTGATGCTGGCACACCTTTGCCAGACACATCGCCTATGCAGAAGAACAGTTTCTCATCTCGGATGAAAAAGTCATAGAGGTCACCGCCCACTGCTTTGGCTGGTGTCAGCGAGGCATAAAGTTCTATGTCCTTGCGAGTGGGGAAGGCAGGGAATGTCTTGGGAATCATCGACATCTGGATACTGTGCGCCACATTTAGTTCGCTCTCTATGGAAGCCTTGGCTGCGGTTGATGCCTTTAGTTCCTCCACATACTGCTTCAGCGACTGTTGCATGGTGCCAAACGAGTCGCGCAACTGAGCCACTTCGTCGTTGTGGTTGAATGTAGGCAATGGCGCATTGAAGTTACCCTTTGCCACCTCCTGAGCCGATTCGGAGAGGGATCCCAACGGCTTGGTGGCGTGGCGGATACTCCGGCTTGTGAAGAAGAAAATGACTAAGCAGCCGAGACCCATGCAGGAAAGGATGAAAATGGCAAGTATGCCACCCCATGTAAATACAAGTTCGCGATGCTGGAACACAACCAATGTCCAGCCCGTACTGCCCAACTGCTTAGTATTAATATAATAAGGTGTGCCTTTCAGGTCTTTCATGTCTAACTCACCATCCACCTCTTCTTGTTCCCCTTTGAGAATACTGATGTCAAGAGAGTCAGAGCCAGTAATCCTGTTGCCCTTGCTGTCGATAATCTGAATGGAGAAATAAATGTCATCAGAATCTTCCATCGTTTCATTATCTGCAAAGAATTCCCTTTTGACATTTACCATCGTTTCCTTGATGGCGGTGTCAAGCCATTTAAGACTCAGGTCTATGCCATATACGCCGACTTTGCGACTCTGACGGTCGAAGATGGGTATGACGTAACTGCAGAACATACCGCTGTTGACGGTGTCATCGTAGTACAAGTCTGTCAGATAGCCGTCGTCTTTTCTTTCTAAGGAGAATCCTTGCTGATACCATGCTCCATTGAAATAGTCGTGCTGTACAGAACCTATCTGTCGGTGCTCAATGTGCATATTGTCTCCATGGTAAACATATGCTTCGAACCATTTGTCATTGAAGTAGTATGGCTCAAGAGCAACGAAACAACCTGCAAGGTTATGGTTGACCTGTAGAATTTGCTCCAGGGCGTCGAAGACATGTTCAGGACTGTCTATGTTAGCCTCCACCTCGACACGGTTGTTGAATGCAGCAGTCTTTGCCACATGCAACATAGTTTCGATATTGCTGGCAATCCCGTCGGTCACGTACAATCCTCGCACGCTGCCGTTCCCGAGGGAGAAGAGAAAGACAAACGTGATAATGGCTCCAATAATCAGCATATTGAAGAACAACATGATTCCGATGACACGCCAGGTGATGCGGCGCGATAGTTTGCTCTTTTTCATATTACTTTTTCTATAGTCAATACATTCTTATGATTCTCGTAGGTATAACGTACATCATCCATCTTATGGCGGACGAGAAAAATGCCAAGTCCGCCGATGCGACGTTTCTTCCACGACAGTTTGGTATCGGGCATTGTCTGCTCCAGGGGATTGAAAGGTATACCGCTATCCTCAAAACGGATCGTGATGCGGTCGGTCTTCTGGATATCTACATCTAAAAAACCATCAGAACCTTTCGGATAGGCGTATGATGTCACATTCATTATGATCTCCTCACATGCCAACCGCAGCGCCAGGGTCTCTTTCAGACTACAAGAAGTGATCTCCGGCGACTTTAGGATGGCTCCGAGTATCTGACGGGCCTCTCCCTTGATCGGTTGAAAATGAAATTGGCTCATGACACCGTTCTCCCCACTAAAATGATGATGGAACGTGGGCCGACAAGCACCTCATGCTGATTCTCGATGAGGGGTTCCTTGCCAGGTTCAAAAATATCGTCGGGCGAAGACATGCCGGTATTGGCAAAGATATGCCAAGACATGAATTGAGGTAATTGAGGCAGTTCGAAGCCGTGCATCTCCCAGTGCATGTTCATGGCCACATAGATGAAGTCGTCGGGTGTACCGTCGGTTACAGCATATTGTCCGTTGAGCATGAAGGCTATCGTGAGATTGTTGTAGCCGCTTTCGGGTTGCCAGGCCTTCACCCCATGCCACGAGAAGTCTGGGTGGCCGAGTCCCAGATAGTCGCAATGTCTGAGGTTATCCTCATAACGAAGCACCTTGTGCTGACGGCGGAACTTGATGATCTGCTTGAAAAAGTGGAAGATGTCGGCGTTTTTCTCCAGATTGTTCCAGTCCAGCCAGGCAATCTCGTTGTCCTGACAATAGGCGTTATTATTGCCTTGTTGGGAGTTGCCCATCTCGTCACCCGATAGCACCATGGGGATGCCTTGGCTCACCATAAGCATGGAGATGGCATTCTTCACTTGCTGGTGGCGCAGGCGGTTGATGTCAGGATTATCCGTATCTCCCTCGCAGCCGCAGTTCCAACTGTTATTGTTGTTCTCGCCGTCACGGTTGTCCTCGCCGTTTGCTTCGTTGTGCTTGCTGTTATACGATACGAGGTCCATCAGTGTAAAGCCATCATGTGCCGTGATGAAGTTCACGCTGGCCTTGATGCCCCGTCCCTGAGAAGCATAAAGGTCGGGCGAACCGATAATGCGCTCTTTCACATCGCCCAGCACCCCTTCGTCGCTCTTCAGGAAACGGCGCATGCTGTCGCGGAACTTACCGTTCCACTCGGCCCAGCGTCCCCATGACGGGAAAGAGCCCACCTGATAGAGCCCGCCGGCATCCCAGGCCTCGGCAATGAGTTTTGTCTTGCCGAGAATGGGATCGTGGGCCAACGATTCGAGCAGTGGGGGGTTCGACATGGGATGGCCGTTCTGGTCGCGACCGAGAATAGCGGCCAGATCGAAACGGAAACCGTCTATGTGATAGTCGGTCACCCAGTAGCGCAGGCTCTCCACAATCATGTCGCGCACATTGGGGTTATTGCAGTTCAACGTGTTGCCACAACCGCTGAAGTTGTAGTAATAACCATCGGATGTCAGCATGTAATAGGTCTTGTTGTCGATGCCACGATAGGAGATGTAGGGACCTCGTTCGTTGCCTTCAGCGGTGTGGTTGAACACTACATCGAGTATCACCTCTATGCCGTTGGCGTGTAGCCGCTTCACCAGATTCTTCAGTTCGTCCACCTGCATGGCGAATCTGCCCGACGATGCATAGGCGGCCTTGGGGGCGAAGAACCCCACGTTGCTATAGCCCCAGAGGTTGTAGAGTTCTCGTCCGTCAACGGGTGAGAGACGGTGGTTTTCAAACTCGTCGAACTCATGAATGGGCATCAGTTCAACACAGTTCACACCCAATTCCTTCAGATAGGGAATTTTTTCAATGATGCCGGCAAATGTACCCCGGTGCTTCACGCCAGAGGCTGCGCCGCACGTGAAGTTGCGCACGTGCATCTCATAGACGATGAGGTCGTTGACGGGTGTTTCCAGCGGCATGTCATCTTCCCAGTCGAAGTCGTCGACCACCACACGTGCACGATACTGGTAATGGCTGTCCCAGTTGGGCTGCTGTCCCCACACATCACGCCCTACAATCAGTTTTGCATAAGGGTCGAGCAGAATTTTCGACTTATCGAAGCGATGACCTTCTTCTGGTAGGAAAGGACCATCCATCCGGAAACCGTATTCAATGTTCTCATAATCTAAGTCGAAGATAATCATTGAGAATACATTGCCTAGCCGGAACTCCTTGAAGAAAGGGATTTCGACAAATGGTTCCTCTTCACGGTTGTGAAAGAGCACCAATGTGCAGTCGGTGGCATAGCGGGAATAGACCGAGAAGTTTACCATATTGCCGGCGACCATTGCACCAAAAGGATAAGGTCGGCCCGGACGCAGTTTCAGTCCCTGGTACTCATGGGTGGGAAATAAATCGACTCTATGCATAATTATAAATTGTCAATTATCAAATTGCCGACAGGCATTCTTCCATGGTGTTGAAAATATCGAAGAAACTATTGAAACCTGTGACATCCATGATGTCTTTGACCTCATCATTGATTCCAACCAAATAGAGTTTCAGTCCTTTCGAGGCTGCCACCTTCTTGGAATAGAGCAACACGCGTAAACCTGTACTGGAGATGTAGTTACAAACAGTCATATCGACCACCGCATTCGAGCCTTTCTTCAGAACGGCCAGAATGTCGTCCTGCACTTGTCCGTAGTTGAAAGAGTCCAGCGATTCACCTATTTTATATACTTCAATACTCATTTTGTTGGCTTTTTGGTTAGTAGTTGTGGTGACACCGACCAATCCATGCAGTTGCGCACCCGGAGATCGGCGTAGGGCTCGGCATTGAAGATGGTAGACTTGATAGTCATCAGTTGCTCTGTGCCGTAGAGGAAAGAGAATGGACGAGATAGCCCCATCGTCAGGTCAATGGCTTCCTGCAACAGGTTCACATCGTCATGACAGTCAAACATAAACCTGTCTGTATCGTGGTTGTCGAGAAACAGCACCAACTTGAAGTCTTTAGGATACTTGGCGAAGTGGTCGGTGATTTTGCTGCGCAGGGTCTGATTACCCTTGATACCTCGTCCAGCACGAATCTCCTCCAAGAGAATGTCGCGATAGGCAAAGTCTAAGACACCATCCAATGTGCCTACATAGTCGGCCTGCAGGTCATCTTGGCTAAATGGCTTGGTATCTTGTGCCAGAAACTCCTGTAATCTGGCATCTGTCTTGAAGTATAACTGACCAGCCAACTGTGGGCCAATACCGAATGCCCATACCTCGCCAAATATCACGATGTTGCTGCGGATGGCCTGTAATTGTTCGCGAAGCCTTTTCAGGAAACTATGTGGCTGACCCAAAGCATGGTCGATACGGAATGCATCCACTCCCATGCGGGCGAGTGTTTCCGCCTTGTCAATCATGAAACTGGCTACCTCGGGGTTGGTCAGATTGAACTTGGGCAAGTCACCGAAGCCTAAGAACGAAACGAACTCGTCGCTGTCTTTCTTAGGGAAGAAGAACCAGTCGCGGTGCTTCCCGCCATGGGTAAGCAGCGACTCCTCGAAAATAGGTGTCTGATACCAGCAATGGTTGGGCACGAAGTCGCAGATAATCTTTAGTCCTTTGTTGTGAGCCAGGTCGAGCAACTGCTGATAGTCGTCCCACGTACCGAAGTGTGGATCGATATCTTCGAAATTCAGGGTATGATACCCATGATAGTTTGCCGACTTGAAAATCGGTGAGAGCATGATGGCATTAAAACCAAGATCCTTGATATAGTCAAGTTTCTCAATCACTCCTTGCAGGTTACCCCCGCAGAAGACGTTGGTGAGGTCCAAACGTCCGTTCTCACTCTTTGGCGGCGTTTGCCAGCCACCGTTGAATCTGTCAATCAGCAGATGATAGATTCGGATGTTATCAAACCAGTTTTTCATATACTTACCGTCATCTTCTTTTTTGACTTGTTCATGTTATACATTATTTATATTAGAATTCATATCCGAGATTGATGAAGAAATAGCCCTTCTTGGTATGGTTGCTATAACCCAGGGTAGCACCGACAGGGCCAAACATCGTATTGTAATAGTAGGCGACCTGGGCACCTATCATCGTGCGATAGTCAAGGAGTTCCTTCACCTTTGCTGCATTTTGCCCGGCGGTCACACGTAGTAGCACGTAATTGCTTTTGCCTATTTGCTGCTGTGCCTGAAGTTGGGCTGCCACGAATTGGTTGTTGATGTACTCCAAATTGCCGATACCGGCGAATGGCATCTGCTGCTCGATATAGTGACCGAACCACTCGCCTCCGAGGGTGTTGTAGAATCCGGCAGGAACGACTGAACCAAAGAGCAGGCGACCATAGAGCATAGGCTGTATAGTGAATCGGTTGCCGATAGTAAACGACATGCGCCAGTTGGCACTGACATCACTCATACCCATAGTCTTACCCTGTTTGTTACCGTTGGCATCACGGACATTGAGTTTGGCGAAGTCGTTGGTGTTATAGGCGTATTCTGCATGAAAGCGGGCACCACGCTTGGGGAAGTTCCAGTTGTCCTCGTTGTTAAAGACCAGACGGGCACGGTAACTGAAGAAATGTTCGTTTTCAAGTACCCCCAGTTTAACCGCTTCCGAGCCAAGTTTATTGCGGTAGTGGAAATAGTCCCAGCGCAGCCCCATCTGTAGGTTGAAATGGCGCAGGTCGAAATTGATTGGCAGGAATTCTGCCTGTGACTGGTTATAACGGATATTATAATCCAGATTACCGGTAGTATAAATGTCAATATCGTTTCTGTAGAACGTATATCTGAATGTCGGGCGTGTAAAAGATCGGGGGTGAACGGTGATCTCGCCACGGGCCATCAGACGCTTACCCAGACGAAGCGTGATGTCGGTTTGAATGGGAATAGCCGTCTTCAGCGGTATGTCGATTCCCAATTGAATGGCGGCATTTTCTTCCGTATCGTAGCGCACACCGGCATGTAGTTGCAACGACTTGCGCTTACCAGCCGAGAGAACGACACGCACACCATCGCCTTGAGGAACCAGTTGGCACTCTGCTGTCTGGTAGAAGAGGTCCATGCGCATACTCGTCGTGAGTTCCTGTTCCATCTTGGCATCAATACTGTCAACCTTGTTCAGATGGAATTTCTGTCTCAGGAACCGCTCTGCCTGCGGGGTCATGTTTTCGAAAGAGAAACCTGTGACACGCTGACGCTCTGTCATGGCGTTCGGGCGCAGGGGATGATAAATGATAGGACGGAATGAGTCGTCAATACCGATGCGCTGCTTCAGGGCAATAATCTCGTCCCAGTGGCGCATGGCTTCCTCCTCGCCATAGCGTATCAGTGAGTCGATGGCCTCTGACGTAAAACTGGCGGTAGTAAAACCGTGAGGATCCACATTCATCCACAGGTCGCTGAGGGCCTTGTTCTCGTCGTACTTGTTCACACAGTTCACATCGATAATCTGACCCACTATTTTCATGGTGCCTGTGATGTCATCAGCCGTCTTCGGCTTGCCATTCAATGTAACGCCAATGATGATTTCTGCCCCCATCTCACGAGCCACATCAACGGGATAATTATTCTTCAGACCGCCATCGACCAGTACCATGTCGCCAATCCTCACAGGTGAGAAGGCGGCAGGAATGGACATTGAGGCGCGTATGGCCTGCGGCAACCGGCCACTATGGAACACCACTTCGCTGTTGTCCATGATATTTGTAGCCACACAGGCGAAAGGTATCTTCAGGTCCTTATTAAAGTCGAGCGAGTCGGTGTAGCCCACAAACAGTTTCTGGAAGAGTTCAGCCAGGTTCTTGCCCTTGATGAGGCCTCCTGCATCCGAGGCATGCTTGCCGATGGTCAATCCCGTGGTTAAAAAATAAGTGTTCGCTTTCTTACGGTCGAGATAACTCTGATTGTGCAGGTCTTCTTTGTCGGTAATCACGTAGGTCCAGTCCTGTTTCCTTACCATCGAGTCGAGTGAATGAGCGTTGTAGCCGATGGCATAGAGTCCACCGACGATACTGCCTATCGATGTGCCGGTAACGATGTCGACGGGGATGCCTGCCTTCTCCAATACTTTCAGCACACCAATGTGCGACATACCTTTCGCGCCGCCGCCACTGAGTACGACACCGACTTTTTTCCTATTAACCGTTGTGCTATCTGTCTGGGCATTAGCAGCACCACTTATTAGTACAGCAACAATCAATAATACTATCTTTTTCATTTTCTTTTGTGATATTTAATTCGATATTCCAGCGGTGTCATGCCCAAGTGCTCTTTGCAGTATTTTCCGAAAAATGAAGCATTGGGGAAATTAAGATCATTGGCTATCTCCTGCATCGTCATATCCGTGAAGCGCAGGCGGCGCTCAATGGCCTTCATTGTATAGAGTTGGATATAGGTACTCGGTCTGCGATTCATCACTTCCTTGAGAATGGTAGAGAGATATTTCGGTGTGATGCATAATTGATTAGCAAATTCATCCACCCTGCGGATGCGGCCGTCGCTCTTTTCTACTAACTTTATAAAATTATCGACAATCCGTTTTTTATGAAGGCTGGAATTGGGCTCTTCCTGCAGATCTTGCTCAATCTTATGCGCCGCATTACGCCGCATGATAGACAGTAATTCCAGCAGCATGGTGCCTAAGAGCGAACGTATGATATCAGGGGCGAGTTCAAATGATGTGGAGGATTTCATCCTGTCGCACAGCAACTGGAAATAGGTGGTAAAGAGTTTGACCTCGTCGTCGGTGAGAT
>JAFWTK010000019.1 GCA_017518935.1 Prevotella sp. | reverse complement strand
TAGTTGGCACCCTTGATGAGGATACCTTTGCGCGAGGCACCACCGATGCCACCAAAGAATGTCAGCGGCACGCTGATGACCAAGGCACAGGGACAACTCACCACCAAGAACATCAGAGCGCGATAGAGCCAAGTGGGGAAGGCTTCGCCAAATGAGGAATGAGAAATGAGGAATGAGAAATGGGCACAGAGTGGCGGGATGACGGCCAGGGCAATGGCGAGGAACACCACGATGGGGGTATATATACGGGCAAAACGGGTGATGAAGGTCTCGCTCTGGGATTTCCGTTCGCCAGCATTCTCCACAAGGTTGATGATCTTGGCAACGGTACTCTCGCCAAAGGCCTTCGTGGTGCGCACTTTCAGTACGCCAGAAAGATTGATACAACCGGAAATGACCTCATCGCCGACATTGACATCGCGTGGCAGTGACTCACCCGTCAGGGCGACGGTATTGAGGGCGGATGTGCCTTCGATAATCACGCCATCCAACGGCACCTTCTCCCCAGGGCGAATGATGATGACAGAGCCCACTTCGACAGACTCAGGACTGACATCTTTTAATGAGGAATGAGAAATGAGAAATGAGGAATGTTGATTACTTATCTCGGCAGGAACTGGGCTTGACCGGTAATCATCATTTCTCATTTCTAATTTCTCATTTCTAATTTTCAAATGTGCAACATCTGGACGGATGTCCATGAGGTGGGCGATGCTGTCGCGGCTCTTGCCTTCGGCATAGCCCTCGAAGAGTTCACCAATCTGGAAGAAGAGCATCACAAAGACAGCCTCCGGGAACTCCGTCTCAGCCCCAGGCAGGAAACCAATACAGAGGGCACCGATGGTGGCAATTGACATGAGGAAGTGCTCGTTGAACATCTCACCCTCAGTGATACCCTCCCAGGCCTCATGCAATGTCTCGTGGCCTATAACTAAATAAGGTACGAGATAGACCAACAGCAGTTGCCAAGTGGAGAGATTCAGATTTTTCTCCACCAGCACGGCTATAATCAATAAGACGACGGTGACACCAATGAGCCAGATTTGCTTCTTCAAAGAATGCTCTTCATGCTCGTGGTGGTCATGTTCGTGATGATGCTCGTGATGATGCTCGTGCGAGCAGTTTTCACAATGTTCGTGGGAATGAGAATGTGCCATATCTTTGCTGTTTCTTAAATTTCACGCTGCAAAGATACGGCACATTTTATGCAACTTGGTTGCAAAGACTATTATTTAAGTCACATTACTTTGCGCCAATGATGGTGTTGGCAATCTGGACGATGTCTGCAATGTCAACCTTGTTGTCTTTATTGACATCGGCGGCTTTCAAGATGAAATTGGCTGAAGGCTTGCCCAACAGATAGTCAACAATTGCCACGATGTCGTTGGCATCCACCTTACCGTCGGCATTGGCATCACCAAGGGCATAGACAATCACCTGATAACTCACACTGGCGGGAGCCGTGCGATAATCGGTCTCTGCTCCTGCCACGGTGATGGTGGCCTTGCCAGGGCCTACGATGGTGAGTTCGCCTGTGTCAGCATTCACCTTCACGACATCCTCATTGCTCGATGTCCACGTCAGTTTGCCGTCGTACTTGTCGGAGCGGGTCACCGTCGGAGGCATCAGCGTGCCGCCCACTTCGCCTGTCAGGGTCTCAGAAGATGAGAGTTTGATCCATGAGGGGAGTTTCTCTACCTTCGTCACTTTCAGCGTCACGGGCAGATTGTTGTCCTTCGAGTTGCCCTCTATCCATGTGTATGGCCACTTGGTATCATATTCGTAGGTGGTCTTCTTACCTACAAGACTCTCGGCATTGGCACCATCGTTGGAGAAGACGAAGTACTGCTTGCCATCGATGATTGACCTGGCTGGTGTGACGCTCTTGCCATTGGCCTTCAGGTTGAGCACACGCTCTACGTCGAAGCGTTTATGCACGAGCAGACCGACTTCCGTTGGCGACAGTTTGTAGGCCACCTTGCTGGGAGTCTGGTTGTCAATCTGTAACACGGACTCTTCGATGCTCTCTTGCTTCTTCACATCCTTCAGGTCGAGCCACATCAACTGGTTGTTGAAGGCCTTCACACTTCCCAACATCGGACAGTTGTCGGCAATGAGCACCTGCAGATAGTTGTTCTCGGTGTTGACAACCTGTAGCAAGGGGTTGTTCGTCAGGTAGAGCGTTCCCAGCACGTTTTGCTCGCAGGTGATGTCGTTGAACTCAGCGCAGTCCTCGATGGTGGTGCTGGTCACGTCGTTATACAGCAGCATCAGCGTACGCACATAGGGCAGGTGCTTCATCGTGAGTGTCTTGATGGTGGTGTAGCGTATGTCGATATTTTCCAGTCCGTCGCAGTTCTCCAGGTTCAGAGAGTTGAGCACCTGCTTCTGGTCCTCATAGCCTGTGATAGAGACAGAACTGAGAACGGAATTGGCGCTGAAGTTGAGGTCGGTGATACCGCAGTTGGACATGTGGAACAGCCTTAAGTTGGGCAGTTGGCTGACGCTGAGTGTAGTCAGTTTCGTCATGCCGTCGAGGATAATCTCCTCTACACTGGCAGGCAGTATGACAGAACTGGTATTCGTGCAACGAAGCATCTCAAAATCGGTGAGCAGCGGGTTTTTGCTGAAGTCCAGAGCCGTCACGCCGCCACAGTCCTGCAATGAGAAACGGTATAGTTTCGGGAAGAGGCTCGGGTCAATCGATGCGATGGAGGGATTCTCTGTCGAGCCATACCACAGGCAGAGAAACTCCAGGTTCTTGAAATGCTCGGCACCCTTCAGGTTCATGATGTCACCGGCATTGATTTCCGTAATCTGTGCCAGTTCGTCGTCGCTCAGGGTTCTATTCCCGTCTGTGTCATACTCCGTGGCTATGTAGCGCAAGTTCTCATCAGGGAAGTTGGTTTCGTTAATCTCCACGCTGGCCTTTGCACCTGTCAGAGCAAGGGCAAACGCGGCTAATGTCATTATTCGTTTCATACGTTTTCTTTGTCTTGTGAATATTGATGGCGCAAAATTAAGAAGAAAACCCCAAACCACCAAACAATTAACACAATTTCTTACTACAATAATTCCCGCCTGAGAGCGGGAATCACTGTTATTTATGGCTCTATATCATAAACAATTATAAATATGAATGAGGATTTGTCGGGAATTCGATGAATATCACTATCTTTGCAGATATAATTTGCGAAACGAATGGCCCATATTGCTATCTTTACACTGACATCTGAACTGCATGACGAGCAAACCGTCAATGCCGTCACCAGAGATTTCCTTGGCAGCCTTGGTATTGATTATTTGTTCAAAGGCAGCGACTACTCCGATTATGGAAGCCATATGCTCAACCTTATCTATGTAAGGACAGGTGGAACAGAAGGTATCTTCAAAGAACTGCTCCCTGATTTATTGGAGAAATCAAACCGTCCCTTTTACCTGTTGACTTCTGGGAAGAGCAATTCCCTTGCCGCTTCGATGGAGATTCTCTCATATCTTCGCCAGAATAATCTAAAAGGGGAGATCATTCATGGCAGAACAGAGTATATCAACAGTCGCATAAGTCTTTTAGAAAAGGTAGAAGAGGCCAGGAAAAAGATGGACGGGTGTCGGCTTGGCGTGATAGGAGAGCCTTCAAACTGGCTGATATCCAGTTATGCTGATTATGATATCGTGAAGAAGCGTTTGGGTATAGAATTAGTGGATGTGCCAATGGACGAACTGCTTGATACATTTACACGCATCCCCGAAGAAATGCCAAGTGAAACTTCCGACAGGGAAGTTATCAGAAATTCTCTCCCTGGAGCCAACAGGATATACAAGGCACTGAGAAGCCTCATCGACAAACATCAACTCCAAGGGTTTACGCTACGATGCTTTGATTTGTTGAGCATGGTGAAGAATACTGGATGTCTGGCTTTGGCAAAATTGAATTCCGAAGGCTTTGTGGCTGGTTGCGAGGGTGATGTACCAGCCATGCTGTCGATGAAGATCATCCAATCGATTACAGGATTGTCAGGTTTTCAGGCTAATCCTTCCTCAATTGACCTAGAAACAGGTGAGATACTCTTTGCCCATTGCACTATTCCCTTGAATATGGTTGAGCGGTATGAGTTCGACACACACTTTGAATCTGGCATTGGTGTGGGAATCAGAGGTTTTATGAAGGAAGGGAAAGTGACGGTGTTCAAGATATCAGGCGACTTGTCTCGCAGTTTTATCGCAGAGGGCACATTGCTCAGGAATCAGTCAAAACCAGATCTCTGCCGTACACAACAGATCATCCAACTGTCGGACAAGAGCCAAGCCTCCTATTTCCTAACGAATCCCATCGGCAACCATCATATCATTGTTCCGGGAAGTTACAAATCATTATTAGAAGAGTTATTGAAATGAAGAAACTATTATTATCCATCATTCTGCTATCATCCATAGCGAACCTTCAGGCACAGAGCATAAGCCATATCGAGACAACAAAGAACTGGTACTATATCTACGATCAGGACGGCAAAAAAATCAAGACTCTCAGTACCAGTCAAGGTGAACTGAAGGGCTATAGCTCCACCTTTTATATAATAAAGCAGGGGTCAGCCTTTTATGTGACCTATGATGTGAACGGAAAACGGCTGCATACCTTTGGTGCTGCCTCTGTTGGTGAGATCCTAGCTGTTAGTGGTGATACATTTACTAGCAAACAGGGTGCGTGGATTCATACTTGGACTAAAGAGGGTAAGAAGATAAGTACGAGGGCTGCTAAATAGTAACATAAAGATATTCCATTGACGTAGAGTTTTACGTAAAACTCCGTGTCGTACTTCAATGCGTCTGGCTGTATCAAGAACGGCTGCACATCAGTACCCTCGTCGTTCTTCATCGGAATCTTATTCCAGAACACCCGTAGAAAGTCGATGGCTTCAAGCAGATTTGACTTGCCGCTGGCGTTGG
>JAFWTK010000178.1 GCA_017518935.1 Prevotella sp. | reverse complement strand
TCGTTGAGGATGGAATAAAATATGTAGGCTCCTATTTATTAGAAGTTGTAGACAAGACACGAAGTAGTTTTATAGTAAAAGATGGTACAAAAACTATTGGAAGTGAGGCTTTCCAAGGTTGTACTAGCATGACCTCAGTGACCATTCCCAGTTCCGTGACCACTATTGGAGGTAATGCTTTTGAAAGATGCAATAGTTTGACATCGGTACATATCACAGATCTTGAGGCATGGTGCAAGATGGTGTTCGTTAAATCAAGTAGAGGACGTTATTCAAACCCTCTTTATTATGCTCATCATTTATATTTAAATGGTGAAGAAATCAAAGATTTAGTTATCCCCAATTCCATAACAAGCATTGGAGACTATGCTTTTTATGCTTGCAACGGCCTAAACTCGGTGGTTATGCCTAATTCTGTGACTAGCATTGGAGACTATGCTTTTTACGAATGCAGCGGCCTGACCTCGGTGGTTATTCCTAATTCTGTTACCGGCATTGGTGAGTGTGCTTTCTACGATTGCAGCGGCCTGACCTCGGTGGACATTCCTAATTCCGTAACCACCATCGGCTATCGCGTTTTCTACGATTGTAGCGGTTTAACTTCAGTGAACATTCCCAATTCTGTGACTAGTATCGGAGGCTCTGCTTTCGAGAAATGCATCAGCCTAACCTCGGTGAACATCCCTAATTCCGTAGCAACAATTGAAGGTAGTACTTTCTATCAGTGTACCGCCCTGACCTCGGTGACCATACCTAATTCAGTAACCCACATTGGAGTCGGTGCTTTCTATGGATGCATTAGCTTAACCTCCGTGGACATTCCTAATTCCGTAACCACCATCGAACGCTGGGCATTCGATGGATGTACTAGCCTGACCTCTATGCATATTACAGATTTGAAAGCATGGTGTAATATTTCATTCGGCCAAAATCCTTTTTTATCCCATCATCTATATTTAAATGGAGAAGAGATTAAAGATTTGGTTATTCCCAATTCCATAACTAGTATTGAGGCATGGGCTTTCTATGGTTGTAACAGCCTTACTTCAGTGACTATCCCCAATTCTGTGACTTTTATCGGTATGTGGGCGTTCGCTGATTGCACCGCCTTGACCTCGGTGGACATTCCCAACTCCGTAACAACCATCGATTACGGTGCTTTCGATGGCTGTTGCAGCCTCATCTCTATTATTATCCCTAATTCCGTGACCAGCATTGGGATGTCTGCGTTCGCTAATTGCACTGTACTTAACTCAGTGACCATTCCTTGTTCCGTGACTACTATTGGAGATAATGCTTTCTATGGTTGTACATGTTTGAGTACGGTGAATATCCCCAAATCTTTGACTATTATTGGTGAACGCGCATTCTATGGATGTAGCGGCTTGACTACGGTGTCCATCCCTTATAATATGACATATATAGGAAACAATGCTTTTTCTGGTTGCAGCGGTTTGATATCGGTGAATTCAAATATGGAGATTCCCTGTACCATTGATTCTGAATGCTTCGACGAGAACGTGTTCAATAATTCTACTCTTTGTATACCCAATGGAACAACGAATAAATACAAGTTAACGGATTACTGGAGCAAATTCATTCACATAGAAGAAAGTGAGTCTTCTGGAATAAAAACTATAAACTTTGCGGATGGTGAAACGACAGAAGTGTTGGAACGTTTTGATGTCAGCGGAAACAGAATAAGCAAAACTGTCAAAGGCTTGAATATAGTTAAGTATAATGATGGGACTATTAGGAAGATATACGTGAGATAAAGGGAAATGAATTGTTTAAACCGCATATTGGCTATCAGAAATCAGGGGGACGGTTCATGTGATCATTTCGAAATAAATGATTAACTTTGCAAACGAATTGCGTTTTAAGAATAGATGGAGAAAGATTCAAACATACAACCCATGCAGTCGGACTTCGAGCAAATCAAGAAGGTGACAGAAAAGGGAAAGGAATATTGGAGTGCCAGAGAATTGGCTACTGCCTTGGGTTATAGTACATGGCAGAAGTTCAACCGCGTGCTGAACAAAGCGTTGAAAGTGGCCCAGGAGAGAGGTATGGATATGGGCGAGCATTTTAACCAAGTGGTTGAAATGGTTAAGTTGGGTTCAGGCACGTTTCGAGAGGTGGAGAATTTTCATCTTTCACGTATTGCCTGTCTGATAATTGCAGAGAATGCTGACGGGAAGAAACCACAAGTTCAGGCGGCTCGTATCTATTTCAAGGAACAAACAACGGCTCTGGAACTCATTGAGAATCAGAACACTTCGCGTATTCTTATCTATAAGACTCATCAAGGTGAAAGCCGCGTAGAAGTGATATTCAATGGTCAGACATTCTGGCTCACACAGAAAAGAATGTCGGATTTGTTTGGAGTGGATGTGAGAACTATCAGTTATCATTTGGGGGAGATATATGATTGTGGCGAACTGAAAGAGAATGCAACTATCCGAAAAATTGGGATAGTTCAAACAGAAGGAGAACGGGAGGTGAATCGCTCACAAATGATGTATAACCTCGACGCTATTATTGCCGTAGGTTATCGTGTGAACAGTTATCAGGCTACGCAGTTCCGTATCTGGGCAACAGCCGTTTTGAAAGAATACATCATCAAGGGCTTTGTGCTCGACGATGAACGGTTGAAGCAGGGTAAGCACTTTGGTCAGGACTATTTTGACGACTTGCTGGAACGCATCCGCGAAATCCGTACCTCTGAGCGCCGCTACTATCAGAAGATAACGGATGTGTATGCGGAATGCAGTGCCGACTATGACCCCAAGAGCGAGACCACTAAGTTGTTCTTCAAGATGGTGCAGAATATGATGCATTGGGCTGTGACACATCAGACGGCAGCAGAAATCATCTACAATAGAGCCGATGCCGATATGCCACACATGGGACTGACCACTTGGAAGAATGCGCCTGATGGCAGGGTTCAGAGATCAGATACCGTTGTTGCTAAGAATTATCTGTCAGATAAGGAAGTGTCAGAACTGAACCAGATTTCCAATGCTTTCCTTGATTTGGCAGAAAACAGGGCTAGGCGTCAACTCATCACAACGATGACCGAATGGAAAGAGCAGTTGGAGAGATTCTTAAAGATGTATGATTATGAGGTGCTTGAAAGTGCCGGAACGGTGACTGCCGAGGAGGCCAAAGAGAAAGCGTCTGAAGAATACGACAAGTTCCGACTGATTCAAGATCGTGATTATCTGTCGGATTTTGACAAGGAAGTCAGGAATTGGAAAGAACTCGGTTTGTTTGACGAGGACGAAAGAGATTAATAATTCCAAAATATTTGGCTTTTCGCCCGTTTATTTGTACCTTTGCAGGCAAATTCAGAAAACAAATATCAAAATGAAAGAATTAGCACTCAAGTACGGATGTAATCCGAACCAGAAGCCCTCACGGATTTTTATGACGGAGGGCGAGTTACCCATCGAAGTGATTAACGGTCGTCCTGGCTATATCAATTTCCTCGATGCCTTCAACGCCTGGCAACTCGTGAAGGAACTGAAAGCCGCTACGGGTCTGCCTGCTGCCGCCTCGTTCAAGCATGTGAGTCCAGCCGGTGCTGCCGTCGGTCTGCCTCTGAGCGACACACTGAAGAAGATATACTTCGTCGACGATGTGAAGGATCTGGACGCCTCGCCCATCGCCTGTGCCTATGCCAGAGCCCGTGGTGCCGACCGTATGTCGAGTTACGGTGACTTCGTGGCTCTCTCCGACACCTGCGACGCCACAACGGCTAAGTTGCTGAAGCGTGAGGTGAGCGACGGCGTGATTGCCCCCGACTACACCCCCGAGGCTATCGAAATCCTGAAAGACAAGCGCAAGGGTACTTACAATGTGATTAAGATTGACCCAGCCTACGTGCCTGAGCCCATCGAGCGCAAGCAGGTGTTTGGCATCACCTTCGAACAGGGACGTAACGAGATCAAACTCGACGACGATGCCCTCTTCGAGAATATGCCCACACAGAACAAGACCTTTACCCCAGAGGCCAAGCGCGACCTGATCATCGCCCTCATCACACTGAAATATACACAGTCGAACAGTGTCTGCTACGTAAAGGACGGACAGGCCATCGGTATCGGTGCCGGACAACAGAGTCGTATCCACTGTACCCGTCTGGCTGGCAACAAGGCCGACATCTGGTGGTTGCGCCAGCATCCGAAGGTGATGAACCTGCCGTTCATCGATAATATCCGCCGGGCAGACCGCGACAATACCATCGACGTGTATATCTCTGAGGACGAACACGACGACGTGCTTCGCGACGGTGCATGGCAGCAGTTCTTCAAGGAGAAGCCTGAGGTACTGACGATGGAAGAGAAAAAGGCCTGGATTGCCCAGAACACGAAGGTGGCATTGGGCAGTGATGCATTCTTCCCCTTCGGCGATAATATCGAGCGCGCCCATAAGAGCGGTGTGGAGTTTATCGCCCAGGCCGGTGGCAGCGTGAGAGATGACAATGTCATCGAGACTTGCGATAAGTATGGGATTGCAATGGCCTTCACAGGCGTAAGGTTGTTCCACCATTAAGCCTATGGACGATTTTCAGAATATCCTCGAAAACGGTATCAACTTCGGCCGAGGCGGCGATAAGCCCAAGGATGACGGTAAAATCAAGACCAAAGCCAAGAAGAAGCAGTATATCACTGGTGCTCACGGTAGCGGTTCTGCCCGACAGAAAGCCAAATACCGTGAGCAACGGGCTAACCGCCATAAGAAATAAAATGTATAATTAAGCTACTAACAATATGAAGAAATCATTACTATTGACTTTATGCATAGTGTTAACCTGCACAGTTTCCGCCCAGAAATACTTGGGCGGCGATGTTTCCCTTCTGCTGACTTACGAGGAAAACGGCGCCAACTATATGGACATAGACGGCAAGAAGATTACCGACCTGCTGGCCTTCCTTAAGGAACAAGGACTGAACACCATGCGTGTTCGTCTGTTTGTGGACCCCTCGAAAGCCTCAGCAGAAGCGAAAGGCCAAGGTGTACGACAGGATCTGGAATACGTGAAGAAACTTGGGAAGAAAATCAAAGACGCAGGTCTTGGATTCATGCTCGACTTCCACTACAGCGACATTTGGGCTGACCCAGAACATCAGACGATGCCGCAAGAGTTTATAATGGTGAATACCCCCGCCTTTGAATACATATACACTTACACCAAGAATAGTCTTGAAGCCATGGTAACAGCAGGAGCTACACCTGACTTTATCCAAATCGGTAATGAGATCAGTTTTGGCATGCTCTGGGATGGTTGTAAGGTAAAGCACAACAGTGACTGGACAGCATATCTTGACGACAATTGGGATTCTTTCTCAAAGGCACTTAAGAATGCTAGCAAAGCCTGTCGCGAGGTATGTCCTGAGGCCAAAATCATCATCCATACAGAGCAGTGTGCCAACAACCCGACGCTTGATGTAGCGTTCTTCAATCGCATCAAGGCCAACGAGGTGAACTACGACATCATCGGCACATCCTACTATCCATATTATAAAGGTCCCATCAGCAATCTCGACAAAGGACTGACACAATTGGAGATTAATTTCCCTGACAAGCAGATCATGATAGTGGAAACGGGCTGTGGCTATCATTACAAGATGGGCGATAAGGAAACAGGCTATCCCCTCACCAACGAAGGACAGCGACAGTACACGGAAGATCTTGTGACCATGCTGAACAAGCACCAGAACGTGAACGGTCTCTTCTGGTGGTTCTTGGAGGCAAATGAGTATGGTCTGGATTGGGCAACAAAGCGTGTAACTGACAGTTGGTACAACGCCTCGCTCTTCGACAACGAGACGGGCCGAGCCTTGCCTGCCCTCTATGAACTGAAGAACTTCAGGAACGGAGAGATGCTCAGAGGCGATGTGAACGGAAACGGTAGCGTTGATGCAGAAGACATCACGGATACAGTGGACTATATGACGGGATTATCGGCCAAGGGCATCCAAAAAGAAACTATCGATGTCAACAACGACGGAATTGTGAACGTTGCTGACATCGTAGTCATCAGTAATATTATCCTCGGATCTAAAAGTTGAGGTCTTTACCCCGATAGAACTCTATGAGCGCATGCTGATAGAGGTTCTCATAGCGTGCCTGCACGAGGTCGGACTCAGATTTCAAATAGGTATTCTTCGACTCGTTGAACTCAGTGATGGTAGCCTTGCCGTTCTCATACTTGGCCTGCATCAACTGGAACGCATCCTTTGTACTCTTCAGGGCTTCCTCAGACGATTTCTCCTTCGACTGCGCATTTAGGGCATTGTAATAGACCTGCTGGATGTCCTTATAGAGCGTCTTCTTCGTATTTTCAAGAGCCAACTGCTGGTTCTCCTGATTGATACGGGCATTACGGATGTTGTTACGCGTCTGGAAACGGTTGAAGATAGGCACGTTCAAGTTCAGACCGATATACTGACTGAAGTTGTTCTTCAACTGAGTACCGAAAGCATCGCTCTTGAAGCCGCTGGTGGTATAATAGTTGGTACCCAGCCCACCACTCAGCGAGAGTGAGGGGAGGTTGCCTGCCTGGGCAATCTTGATACTATGCTCCGTACCCTTCAACTTCAGTTCCTGGGAAAGGATCTCAGGCTTGACACCCAGTGCCTCAGCATAGATTTGATCGGGGGTGATCAGTTCTGAAAGACCTGAGAGTCCCACCAGTTCATCCAGATTGGGCTTAACGATGGCAAAGCCATCAGGTGTGGGCAGTTCGAGGAGTTGTGTCAGACTCAGGATGGCGAGACGGGTATTGTTGTCTGCCTGTGTGGCAGTGAGACGGCTATTGGCGAGGGTGGCTTTCTGCTGTGAGAGTTCTGCCTCAGCAGCCTTGCCGTTATCGACAAAAGCCTGGAGGCGAACCACCTGCATGGAGTCAATCTCAATCTGACGATGCGCCACCTCTGCAATCTCCATATCATAGAGTATCTGCACGTAAGCCTGTGCCACCTGCATACGGATATCGTTCTTCGCCTTCTCCAGGTCGGCAGTAGCGGCTTCAAGGTTCAACTGGTCCAGTTTGATCTGATTCGGAATCTGGAAACCCGTGAAGATGGGCATGCTGGTGCCGAGGGAGAACGATGTCGACGAGGTATTCGTGTTCGAATAAGTATTCTGTGCCGTCAGACCACGTCCGAAACTGAAGTTCTGTCCAACACTACCACTGAGATCTGGCAGACGGGAGTTTTTAGACGTGCTGAGCGTGAGTTCCTGCTGACGACGCTGATTCTGCTGCTGCTTGATGCTGATGTTATGCTCAACAGCATAGTCGCAGCACTCGCGCAGGCTCCATAGATGGGGCTGCGCCCCAAGCAATGCACAATGCACAATACACAATGCACAAATCACAATCTTCTTCATCGCTTATTATTCTTTAGAATCGTCTGAAATTATCTCCGGGCCACGTACCTTATCCTTGTTGGTAAGACCCTTCTTGATCTCGATATTCACACCATCAGAGAGACCTGTCTCGACGTTTGTGCGCTCATAGGTCTTTGCACTGCCCTCGCCCTTGATGATGTAGACAAAGGTGGAGTCGCCACTGAACTCGACGGCACTCTCGGGAATGGTAAGCACATTATCGGCCTTAGCCAGCACAATCTCAGCGTTTGCACTATAGCCTGAGCGAATCTTACCACCCTCGGAGAGTTTCACGGCTGCCTTGATCTCAAACTGGTTGGCACCATTACTCTCTACAGCCTTCGGTGAGATATACTCCAGCGAGGCGTCGAACTTCAGGTCCTGCAAGGCACCGATGGTAATCTTCATGGGCATACTAATCACCAACTGACCCACCTCAGTCTCGTCGATGTTACCACGGAAGATGAGGTCGTTCATGTTGGCAACAGTAGCGATGGTAGTACCATCGTTGAAGGTGTTACTCAAGATGACGGAGTTACCCACCTTCACGGGGATGTCGAGGATGACACCAGAGATAGTCGAGCGGATGAGCGTCGAAGATGCCTTGGCATTGGACTTTGAGACACCGTCGCGCACCACCTCGAGGGCATCCTGGGCAGCCATCTTCTCATGCTTAGCCTGATTCAACTGCTGTTTGCTCTTGTCGTACTCGTCAGCCGACACGAGTTTCTGGTTGTAGAGGTTCTCTTCACGCTGGAAGTCGGTCTCAGCCTGTTTCAAGTTGATTTCCGCCAGGCGCACACGCATCTCAGCGCTCGATAGTTGACTCATATCGGGAATCACCTTTACCTTGGCAATGATGTCGCCAGCATTCACATAGTCGCCTGGCTCCTTGTAGAGTTCAGAGATGATACCAGAGATCTGGGGTTTCACATTCACCTCGTTGCGAGGCTCGATCTTGCCCGTGATAATAGTCGTCTTCTGGAGGCTGTCCAGTTGCGGGGTAAACTCGTTGTAGACGATCTCCTTGGGTTGGCTCTTCTGCCACAGGAACACGAAGGTCCCGATGAAAATCAGCGCGATAATCGCTGCGATAATCAGTTTAGAATAACGTTTCATAATTATATTGTTTTTTTATTATTTCATTCCTTTACCATTACTCGTCTCGCATTGCATCGACAGGCTTGATGCTCATGGCTCTTGCAGCAGGGGCGAGGCCTGCGAGGACACCCATCGTCGCAATAACGACAGCGGCGAAGATGGCCGTCCAGAAACTTACCTGAAAGTGGGTCTCAACGATACCGTCCTCCGTGTTGTACATCTCCAGCATCTGGAGAATCATCACGCCAAACAGAATACCACTCATACCTGCAACTAATGTCAGCACAATACTCTCAGAGATAATCTGCGAGAGGATATTCTTGGGCGTGGCCCCGATAGCACGACGGATACCAATCTCTGTGGTACGCTCACGCACTGTCACCATCATGATGTTCGACACACCGATGGCACCAGCAAGTAGCGTTCCGAGACCCACGAGCCAGATCAGGAAGTTAACGCCCCTGAAGACATTATCGACTAACTGGAACATCAGTTCGGTATTGAAAACGAAAGCACCTTGCTCGTCGGTGGGATCGACATAGTGCGCACGGGCCACTGTCTCACGGATGCGGTCAGTGATATGGCTCATCACGATACCCTCACGACCAGTAGCGGCTATCAGGTCGACCTCATTGCCACGATTGAATAACGCCTGCATCAGGGTGATTGGCAGGGTGATCTTCTCCTCCGAGCGACCGTTAAAACTCAGGTTGCTGGAACTATAGTCGACGCCAATCACCTCGAAGTAAGTGCTATCGACACGAATCTTCTTGCCACACGGGTCACCGCCTTCCTTGAAGAGTTCTTTGTATATCTTCTTGCCAATGACGCAAACCTTACGATGCTCCTTGATGTCCATATCGTTGAGGTAACGGCCATAGTACATCTTTGGCTCCATCACCTTCGCAAGTTCAGGCAGTGTGCCCTGGATCCGCGGCGTGGTCTTCTGATCACCGTAATAGGCCGTATTACTACCCCTCCACCGTGAAAAAATCATCGGCACGACAGCGTCGAGTTCAGGCACACGCTGTTTCAGACGGTCGATATCCTTGTAGTCCATGCTCCACCAACGGCCCTTGCGGAATCCCTTGTAAGGTTTCGTCGTCTGATTGGCACCGATGATGACGGTATTTTGGGCAAAGCCCTCGAAGGTCTTGTCGAGTTGCTCCCTCATGGCCTTGCCGCCGCCCATCAGTCCCACGAGCATGAACACGCCCCAGAACACGCCGAAGCCTGTCAGGAACGAACGTGCCTTGTTGCGTGTCAGCGTATCGAGGATTTCTCTGTATGAATCAATATCTATTCTCATAATCTTAATCTGCTCTTAATGCTTCTATCGGACGGATGCGTGAGGCCTTATAGGCTGGGATCAGTCCTGCGATGGTACCTGCAATAATCATCACCATCGTGGCCTCGAAACAGACATCGAGTCCGACGGTGGGATCCACGAAGAGCGTCAGTTGTACGACGCCCAAGTCGGTGACCTCATGACCCAGCGTGGCATCCATATATTCGTTGGCAAAGACACCCAATACCATACCGATATATCCGAAGAAAGTGGTAATGATGACGCTCTCAATGATTATCAGTTTGAGGATGTTCCAGGGCTTTGCACCGATGGCCTTGCGAATGCCGAACTCGTGGGTACGCTCCTTCACCGTGATGAGCATGATGTTCGACACACCCACAATACCTGACAGCAGCGTAAACAGGCCGACCACCCAGAGGAAAGTATGGATGACGGAGATGGCCTGTTCCATCTGCATACTCTGCGTATAACCGTTCCAAATCCAGATACTGCGCTCGTCCTCAGGATGCGCCTGGTGGTTGGCGTTCAGACGGCGACGGTAGGTGCTTTCGAAGTCCTCGTTGGCTTTCTCTGTCGTCAGACCGTGGAAGGTGAACTCGATATGTCCCAGATCATCCGTATTGGCACCATAAATGCTCTTGATGGTAGAATAGGCCGAGTAGGCACTACTCTCACCATCGCCAGGATTCTTGTAGATGCCCACGACCTTAAAGGCAAAGTTGCCCACCTTGACGTACTTACCTATCAACGTCTTGTAGTCCTTAGGCTCCAGTTCCTTGGCCTGCTGGTCATTGAGCACGAGCACCTTGCGCTTCTCCTGCTGGTCAATCTCGTTGATGAAACGTCCATAAAGCAGTTCCTGCTTCACAATCTTTGTGTGGATGGGGAACACGCCGCTGATCTGTATACTCATATAGTTCTCGCCATTGGTAACGGTGGCACTCGCATAATAACAAGCACCCACTTCATCAATAGTCGCCTTGAATTCCGAGTCTGTGGTGGTGAGGTCATGCTCGTTCAGCCTGATATATCTTCCTTCGCTCAGGCCGTTATAAGCCTTCGTGGTCATGCCGCCATAGGCCTCCATCGAGTTGGTGAGGAAGTCGCTATGCTGCTTCATGGTGGCATTGATCAGACCATTACCTGCTCCTAAGAGCACGATGATCATGAAGATGCCCCACGCCACAGCGAAGCCCGTGAGCGACGTACGGAGTTTGTTCCTCCGAGCCGTCGACCATATTTCTGTGATTATATCTCGCATAATATCTGTGGCTTATTTCATCAATCCTCCGCTGCCGAAGGGCGAGGCATTATGGTTGAGGTTCTCCTCGATCTGCCCGATGATGCCGTCCTTGATGTGTACTATCTTGTTCGTCTCGTTCGCTACACCGCTCTCGTGCGTCACCACGACGATAGTCATGCCATCCTCCTGGTTCAACTGCTTGAGCAACTGCATCACCTCCACGGAGGTCTTCGAGTCGAGTGCACCCGTAGGCTCGTCGGCCAGGATGATCTGTGGCTTGGTGATGAGTGCTCTGGCAATTGCTACGCGTTGCTTCTGTCCTCCCGACAGTTCGTTGGGGTAATGTTCTGCCCAGTCGAGCAGTCCCAGACGCTCCAGGTACTCCAGTGCCATCTGATGGCGCTTCTTTCTGGACACCCCCTGATAAAATAATGGCAACTCAACGTTTTCCACGGCGGTTTTGAAAGAGATGAGATTAAATGACTGGAAGATAAAACCTATCATTCGGTTACGGTAGTCAGCCGCCTTGCGCTCTGAGAGGTTCCAGATGGGCACGCCTGCCAGTTCGTAGGTGCCTGAGTCGTAGTTGTCGAGAATACCTAATATATTTAATAAGGTACTCTTGCCAGAACCCGAGGCACCCATGATGCTCACGAACTCACCCTTGGCAATGTCGAGGTTGATACCCTTGAGCACATGCAGTGGCTGCGCACCGAAATAGGTCTTGTTAATGTCTTGTAAGTGTATCATTTGTGGTTGTTTATTTCTTTTTTCTGTTTGTTAGACGGACATTATATATGGAAAGTTGCGTAATTGTAAACTAAAAAAACTTAAATCTATCAGAAGAAATACGGATCAGCATTCTTCTTGCCTTTGGGGTACTTCCTGAATTGATACGTCAGTTTCAGCAGACCGTATTGAGATACAACGTTGGTATAGGTCTCTGTTCGTCCCTGTTCGTTGATGTTGTACTGTCTGTTACTAAGTTGTCCTAACAGATCAAAGCCTTCGATGCTGACGGTGAGAGTGTTCTTCAGCAACTGACGACTGAGTTTGGCACCCCATATCAGTTCGTCGCGATTCATCTGAGGATCACTGTAGCCACGACGACTGTAGTTGACGATGCTGGTTGACAATTGTAACTTCCAAGGCAACTGTACAAGTGCCGAGAGTCCGTAACTGATGTTGCCGGCATTGATGCGCTGGAAGTCTTCACGACTGCTGGTGACATGATTTAGGGACCCGCTGAAACTGAGGCTCAGTTCATGATTCCCCCTACCCTCACCTGCGGGTATCTGGTAATTGGCTGTCAGATGGTCGTTAAGATTAGTGTTGTGGACAATGCTCTCAGCACTGGTGGTGCTACCAGCCACACTGTTCAGGTCTACACTGTGGTTGTAGGAAAAGCCCAAAGTGTTCTCGAAGCGGAGTCGCTTTTTCTTGTCGAGAGTTTGTCCGCAGTTAAAGTCTGCACCAAGGCTCCAGTTGCCATCGACATTGACGGGCTTGGTGGTAGTGCGTCCGCTGGTCTTGTCATAGACCATACTGGTGGCTACAGCGTTATAAGTGCGACTGTACCTGAGACCGGCACTAATGGTCCGTATCTTGGGCCCTCCTATAAGGATGAAGTTACTGCTGATATTCAGCGTATGTGTCTTGTGCAGGTCAGGGTTTGAGTAACTGACGTTCAGTGGATCGCTGCTATCGACGTAACTGACGAGAGTCATGATGTCTGGCACGCTGGTCTGGTAGGAAGCATTCATCATGATTTGCATGATGGTGGGCTGATTCTCGTCCAGGCCAACAAAGATGGCACCTCCCTCGTGCTTCGGAGAATAGATCACCTGCAGGTTGGGATTCAGCATCCAGTGACTCTGTGTGAGGTGCTGCTGGGTCTCGCGGAAATAATCCAAACGCTTGTCTACATATTGTAGTGGCAACGTCATGTATATGCCCCCATTACCCATGAATCGTGGTGACAGCGTCAGTGAAGCCCGCAGTTGCTGGGTATTGTCGTGGCGGGTATAGTTATAACTGTTTGGGTTGTCGAGCACGCTGCGCAGAGCCTCAGCAGTGGATGGCAGCAGATCGATGAGCGTTGAGTCGCGCCCAGGCAGACGATCCAAACGGTAAAGTGAATTCTCGTTGTCGTTGTAGGCATGACTGTACTCATAGCCCAGGCGCAGGTTGTGACGGCCCAGTCCTACGTTGTAGTCTGCACTGAGCGAAGTGTTCCAGTTTTTCGAAGGCGCATCGGTATAGTTGTTACGGAAGTCACGTTGTCCATGTGTCTTCATGTAGTTCAGGTCCTGCCGTTCGTAACGGTTCGACGATGTACGGTTGTAGTTGACACTTGCCTGTAGCGACACGATATCTGCCCACAACTTGACGTGAGTCTGTGCATTACCAACGATGTTCAGGTTCTCGTTATCACCCTGACTCTGTGTCTCACGACGGTTTAGCGTCAGTTGACGGTATTTGTCAGGATGGAGGAAGAGGTCATCCAACAAATCTCCATACTCTGCAGGATCTGCATCAAACTGAGCCGAACGGTTACTACCCCAGTTATTGCCTGATGAATAACTGATATCGTAATTGACCGTAGTAAGCAATTTCTTAGGCGACCAATTGAGGTGACCATAACTACTGAAGCCCTTCGAACGGCTACGATTGTAGTTGGCCGAGCGGGCGTAGGTGTCGCCACCAGCGAGGTAGGTCTGGCTCGAAGTCCACGTATCCGTATGGTTGTTGTTATGATAGCCGCTGACGCTGACGCCCGCAGAGAACTTATCCTCCCATCCGCCATAACTGTAGCCGATGTTGGCAGTACGGGTGGTCTGAACACCCTGTGCAGCCGACGGTTCATAATATACCGCCCCATTGCCACTCATGAACATACGACTGCTCTGGTCGTTGAGATTGTTCAGATTGGCGTTCAGCGACAACTGATGCATGCCGGCCCTTCTGCTGACCATCATTCGCAGCCCATAGCGGTCTTCGGTTCCTGCACCAACCTCGATATTGCCATTGGTACTGATGGCATACTGCTTCTTCAGTTTGACATCCATCACGTAACTCTTGTCGTTCATGTCGCGACCAGCCATCTCTGTGAGTTTGCCCTCGCGGTCGAACACCTTGATCTTGTTCACCGTGTAGGCTGGCAGGTTCTCGAGTGCCGCCTTCGGATCGCCTTCGAAAAAGTCGCGCCCATCGACCAGCAGGTTGTCTATCTTCTTGCCGTTCACCTTGATCTCGCCGTCCTTGCTTAGTTCGGCTCCAGGCAACTGGCGTATCAGGGCGTCGAGCATCGAACCTTCGGCCAGGTTGAAGGCGTCAGCATTATAGACGACGGTGTCGCCTCGCATCACCATTTTGATTTTCGTACCCGTAACAGTAACCTCACCCAGCATCATCGACTCACGTCTCATTTCTATACGTCCCACATCGACATCGCCCTCACGCTTGTATTTTACCTCGAAGGGCGTGTAGGTGGTCTTGAAGCCGATGCACGAGGTGCGGATGAGGTACTTTCCCTTCTGCTTGACAGGCAACTGGAAGAAGCCGAAACGGTTCAGCAACAAAGTGTCACCGCCCACAGGCTGATAGGTCTCTATCACGGTACTATCGGAAGCGGACAGCAGACAGACGGACACATTGGGTATCACCTCGTGGGTGAACGCCTCGACGATACGACCCGATACGACACGTCTGTCATTGTCCTGAGCGACGACATTACCCGACGGACACATCAGTGCGATGATAAGCAGAAACAGGAAATACGGTTGATTCATACCTTTGTTTTACTTATTATACGCAGAAACTATCCCTTTTGTTGCATCTCGTAGGCAACTTTAACATCTTCTAACGTGATGTCAAGCAACTGCATCTGGCGGAAGAGTTCTGGCAGGCGCTCCTTCATGAAGGCCTTCTTGCGCTCTTTCAGGATTTGCTTCTTGGCACCCTTGGTCACGAAGTAGCCCAGACCACGTTTGTTGTAGATGATCTCCTCACGAGCCAGTTGCTCGTAGGCCTTGACGGCTGTGTTCGTATTCACCTCCAAGAGTACGGCATATTCGCGTACGCTGGGGATTCTGTCGTCATCCTGGTATTTACCTGAGAGGATCTCGTCGCAGAGACGGTCCACGATCTGCAGGTAGATTGCTTTATCATTTGTGAAAGTCATAATTAATCCACTTATTTGTTATTAACTGAAAACCTTTGAAGATATGGAACGAAGCCCAGTAGTTGAAGATAGAGAGTATAGGTAGTGCCACCGTTATGAAGTAACCCAAGGCACCTACTTTATGTATGATCTGGACGGACTTTGCAGACCACGGACCATTTGCATCCAAGGCTCCTGACTGGCGCAAAGCATCCACGGACTGACCATCTATAAATGTATCTACATAGAAGAACTGGAGATTATACTTCTGATTCAACCATGCCATTAGAATGAAGGCTGAGATAATCACCAGACTCGACGCAACGAAGGCATACTTGCGCAGCAGAGTACCTCCGAGGATGTAGGTTGAATGAAGCCAGACGAACAAACCTATCAAAGCAATTGGAGCGCACACTCTGTAAGATATTGGTCGGATCATCATGCCATCTTCGTAAGAGGGTATCATCTCACCGAACAGATCCAACATCTTCGGCACAAGCGAATACCACTCGTTACCATACGCCAGGGCACGGACTGCCATTCTGAGCGTATCGCCTATGGCAAAAGCCAGGAATCCTGCCAGCGACCAGACCACTGTGACATAAATAACGACTGCCAGGAATTTTTCCAGATTCGTTGAAGGCAGCATCAGGAAGGCCTCGCGCTTCGCCTTTTTCTGGTAGTCGGCAAAGCCTGTACTCAGCGCTACCAACACAAATATGATGAGTGCGATCTGGCAAATCTGGGATATGGTGGAATATAATACAGGAACGTAATTTCCGCCATCAGAATGAACATTCATGGCAACAAAAATCATCTCCATGAGGAAAGCACCCACAGCAGCGCCTAAAGTCCATGCTATGAAATTGCGGAAGTTGGTAGCCACCACCCAGCGGAACGTCTGCCCAAATCTATTTATATTAAAATTATTCATTTTTTTACCTTTTTCTTTTAGTCGCTACGCTTTGTAAAAGCGCTAAAGCGAATTCTTTTTTACCTTTTTACCCTTTTACAGGTTAACGAACTTACCGATGATCTGCTGACGGCAGAAGAGCTTGTACGACAGCCAGAAATTCACCAAGAACCAAACACCATAGAGGGCATCCCAGGCAAGTAACTCCTTCGTCGTGTGCTCCCTATCAATCAATCCTTCAGAACTCTCAGGAGACAACCAGAGTATCACCATACAAATCACGATGATAGACACCGTTGTCAACACCCAGGAATACTTGTGCGAGCGGAAGAACGTGCCACCCAGTGTATAGAGGGAGTGGAATAAAAACACACAGACAAATACGCCATTTACAATGGTTCTGTTTGAATTCGGCATTCTTGTCCACAATGCGTTTATATGATCAATAACATCTGTCGTTACAAACATCACGTCCTTACTGCCCCATATCACATTCACCAGATACTGAACCAGGTCGGCACCCAGGAAAGCCACGATGTAAAGCGGCAACAGAAGGATCCACGTGCTGTAGCGCATCAGGAACTTCTCGAAATTCGAGGCGGGCAACATCAGCAGCGTTTGGAGATCGTGCTTACCTTTCATGCTCGAAAACATCCACGACGGTCCTGTGATGCCAGTAATGATGAACATAATCATCGCCGCAGCCAGGCACGGCCTATAGGCCGTGTCATTACCATTCACATAAAGATGGAAGAAGCGCGTCGTGAAGGCAATGAAGAACAGCGACATGACGACGAACACGTTCAGCAGGTTCCTCAGATAAAAGCCCCTATCGACTGTCAGCGACCACTTCGCCACCTTGCAGAATCTATTTAAATTAAACTGTATCATAATCGTCTAATTGTTAATTATGAATTGTTAATTATGAATTAGATTTTCCCTTCATTGACGGCATTGAACAGCAGTTCGAGGTTCACCTGCGTCTCAGCACTACCCTCCTTACGAGGTGCAATCACGGCATTACCTTGCAGTGAAGGCTCAGCATAGAGTGCATCGTCCATCTGATCTGGTGTACGATATTCAAAGGTGTACTTCTCCTGAATCTCAGCCACTGAGGCATTCAGCAATAACTTCTGCGGTGAGAGAATCAGGATGTGATCCAACAACGCCTCCACATCGTGTACCTGATGGGTGGAGATGATCAGGGTGCGATCACCACTCATATACTGCGCCACCACCTTGCGGAACTGACTCTTCGAAGGGATATCCAGACCGTTGGTTGGCTCGTCCATCAGCATCACCTTCGTATTCGTAGCCAGGGCGAAAGCCATAAACACCTTCTTCTTCTGTCCCATCGAGAGGGCATTCAACTTCACGTCCATTGTGAGTTCGAAGTCCTTCAGACAAGCCTCCAGCACCTGAGAACTGAACAAGGGATAGAAGGGACGGTTGATCTTCACATACTGTTCCAGCGACATAGCAGGCAGATCAAACTCCTCAGGAACGATAAATATCTCGCTCAGTGTCTCAGGCCTGCGGAGTTTGGTCTCAATGCCATCAAACAATACAGTACCCTTCTTGGGGCGAAGCAGACCGCTGATTAGATAAAGCAGAGTAGATTTGCCTGTACCGTTCTTACCCAGCAAACCGTAAATGTTATCCTGTTTCAGTGTCAAACTGAAATCGTCGAATACCAGGTTCTTCTGACCTGCGTACTTAAAACTGATGTTGTTTACCTCAATCATAATCGTTGTATTTAGATGTTATTTTGATAATTTTCTGTTTCAAATTTCCGAGGCTTATTACCTCTGTTGTAGTGTACTACTTTAATAGTACACCGCAAAAGTAGTGCTTTTATGAATACGCTCCAAATTTTTCGGTAAAAAACTTCAGTTTCTTAACACACTTTAACCCTTATGTCTCGTGCGTACATTATTTAATAAAAAAGCCGATACACTCCCTCAGAGCATATCGGCAACCAATTCCAATGGAATCGTTTCCCGGTTAATCTTTGAACAGATATTGGGCAAACTCATGCAGCGACTTGCGCCACACCTGCCACTCATGGTCGCCTGGGTAGGAGTTGAAACGCACCTCTACCCCACCGTCACGCATCGCCTTTACAATATTGCGGGTATATTCAATACGTGGATCCTGCTCACCACAAGACAAGAAGAACACGTCAAACTGTTTATTAAACGTCTTCGTATCCGTCAGCATCCCTGGCACTTCTTTCTCCAAATCGAAGTTCGATGCCCCACGGATACCACCGAACATACCCGTCGAAAAAACACCCACATTGGCGAACACCTCTGGGTCGCGCAAGCCGATATAAAACGACTGGCCGCCACCCATCGACAGTCCACACATCGCACGGTTCCTGCGATCCTTCTTCACACGATAGGTCTTTTCGACGAAAGGGATCACATTCTCTATCAGTTCACTACGGAAGGTCTGCATGCCCTGCCAACTGTAACCGCCACCACCAAAACCGCCACTGGTAGAGCGCACATTACTGTTCGAACTCACTACTATCATTGGGACAGCCTTACCTGCTGCAATCAGATTGTCCATGATCTGAGCGGTACGCCCCTGCTCCATCCAGCCACGATGATCCTCACCACCGCCATGCTGGATATATACTACAGGATACGTCTGATTACCCTCGTCGTAACCTGCAGGCGTATACACCATCAGCGGACGCCAAGCCTTTTCCACATTCGAATAATAATGGACGGTACGCACCTCACCATGCTTGACATCCTGCACCTCGAAGTCGGCCATTCCCTCCTCAAGTATCTCTATCCCACTCGACCAACGACTGCAGCCGTAGAACGACTGACTGGCGGGATCGGCTGTCGACACACCGTCGGTAATCAGCGAATAGTAATGGAATCCCGGCACCTGCGGCTTCGTGGTCACCGACCAGGTGCCACCCTCGCCCTTGACCATATCATACTTCGTGCCCCCCAGGTCTATCTGCACCTGCTGTGCCTGCGGGGCGTTCACACGGAACATCACGCTGCCGTCCTTCAACACACGGGGATACCCGTTGCGGTTGATGTTTGTCACTGGAGAGTACGAACCCTCCGGAAAACTCTCCATCCTGAAGCCCTGCGCTGCCACTTCCAAGCAGGCAACAGCCATCAGCATCATGGCCAGTACCATACCACAGAACATAGGGATAGCAGCGAACATCCATTGCTTGGTCTGTTTCATACCTAATTAACTACTCAAATTATACACATTTGGGAGCAAAGATACGAATAAAAATCGGACTGACCAAACATCAGACCGATTTTTTGACAGATTGTTATGGCAAATCCTTGCTCACACGACGGCGATCATCCAAGATCAAAACGGCATCTCCCCACACCTTAAAACAGAAATACATTGTTGCTCCTGCAGAAATATGCATTTTTACGCTTATAAAACGAAATAACTCGGAATTAATTTGTTTTATTTCGCGCTTATTTGTACTTTTGTCCACAAATCAATATAAGATAGATATGAAACACAGAAAACTATGTATGACGGCAGCCGCGGTGCTGCTGATGGGCGGCACGGTGTTGACGGGCTGTCGTAAGAGTAATGTGGCGGTGGCTGTCAGTGCAACAGATGACACCAGTCAGTTTGTGACGGTGACAGACGTTGTGCCTGATGTCATCCTCGAAATCCGTTATTTCGGTACATACAACTTCGTGGGGGCACGCATCGACGGTTACGAAGAGTCCACGGCCCTGCTAACACGTCAGGCTGCCGACAGCCTGCGCGCCGTGAGTGATGACGTGAAGGCACTGGGCTATCGCTTGAAGATCTACGATGCCTATCGTCCACAGAAGGGTGTGGACCACTTCATGCGCTGGGGAGCCGATATCCCAGACACACTGATGAAGACCTACTTTTATCCCGACCTCGACAAGAAGGTGCTCTTCCCTCAAGAGTATATCTGTGAGAGGAGCGGTCATACACGTGGCTCTACCCTCGACCTGACACTCTTCGATATGGCGACGGAGAAGGAACTCGACATGGGCGGTACCTTCGACTGGTTCGGTCCAGAGAGTCATCCAGACTTCTGCGGCAATCCAGAGACAGGCGAATATACGGGAGATAACAGCAAGTCGCCAAAGGGTCGCAGCATCACTGCCCAGCAGTTTGCCAACCGTATGATCCTGCGTCAGGCGATGCTCCGCCACGGTTTCAATCCCTTCAGAACAGAGTGGTGGCACTTCACGTTGAAGGATGAGCCCTTCCCCGACACATACTTCACCTTCCCAGTAAAGAAACTGGCAAACAAATAAACTGAGGTGCTGCCCCTGAGGGCGGCACTTCTGCTTTAATGGACTGACGCGTTGAGGTTGCGGCGGAGGAAGAACGCCTTGGTGGCAAGGAAGAAACAGAGCACACCGGCACCGTTGACCAACACCACCGTCCAGAAGGCAGCCGCGTAGCCTAAGAGTTCTGAGACGATGCCTCCGACGAGGATACCAAGTCCCATGCCGATGTCCCATGAGATAAGGATGGTCGAGTTGGCAGTGCCGCGCTGATTGTTACTGGCCACACTGATGGTCATATTCTGGAAGGCGGGCCACATATGACCGTTGCCCAGACCGATCAGCAAAGCGGAACCGTAATAGCCGAGCCACCCCGGGGCAGCGATAAATAAGGTATAGCCAATAAAAGAGATAACCATCCCTTCGGCGGCATTGTGGGTGAGACGCCCCTTACGCAGTGCCTTGCCGCCCTGGAGGCGTGAGAGGATAAGACCTACGGAACAGAGCATGAAGTAGGTACCGGTGCCACCCGTGATACCCAGCACTTCCTTGCCATAGATGGCCAGGTAGTTGCTCAGCACACCGAAACTGAAACCGAAAGCCACCATGTTCAGACCTAAGAGCCAGCCCTTCACCAGAAAGAAACGGTCCCAGGAAAGATGTATCAGAGGGACGGTTCTTCGATGTATCAGAGGGACGGTTCTTCTGTTACATTTCTCGGCAGAAGATGTAACAGAAGAACCGTCCCTCTGATACATTTGATTCTTGTCCCTGAGGTCGACGGTAGAGTCCACCAGCCAGCCGAGGCAGGCCACGATGAGGGCGAGCCAGAAAAGGGCCTCGAAACTGTTGGTCAGTTTGTAGAGGAAGATGCCGATGGTGGGGGCAATGGCCATTGCGAGGTTATTGCTCAGGCCGTAGTAGCCGATGCCCTCCGTACGACGACTCGACGGCAACACGTCGATGGCTACCGTGGAGTTGGCCACCGTCAGGGCTCCGAAGGGTCCGCCATGCAGCGTCCTGACCACCATAAATAATAATAAGGTGGAGGCAGCCAGATAACCGGCAAAGAAAATGGAGAAGGTGCCGAAGCAAAGCATCAGCACCTTCTTTCTTGAAAACGAGTCGACTACATAGCCGCTAAACGGGCGGAAGAGCAGGGCGGTCACGGTGTAGCCGGACAGCACCAACCCGATCACATCCTTCGTCGCTCCGAAATGTTCACTCAGGTAGAGGGGCAGCAATGGGGTGAGAACGTAGAAGGCAAAGAACAGCGAGAAGTTCGCCACCATTACCTTGCAGTAGTTCCTGTTCCATAGCCGCTCCATCACTTATTTCACAGCAAAGTCGAAACTCTTCAGATCATTGTCGAGCGACGATGTGCCGTAGAGGATCTTGTAACTGCCAGCCTTGGTAGAAAGTTCGTCGATAGCCTCATCGTAGTACTCGAAGGCCTCACCGTCGAGGGTGATGGAGGCTGTCTTGGTCTCACCGGGCTTCAACGACAGTTTCTGGAAACCCTTCAAGGCCTTGATGGGGGCGCCTTCATCACCGAGACGCTTCACATAGACCTGCACGGTCTCGGTACCCTCGCGCTTGCCAGTATTGGTGACAGGCACGGTGAGCGTGACCTTGCCGCCGTCCTTCTTCATCGTCTTGGCAGACAACTTACCCTGACCCACCTTGAACGAAGTATAACTCAAGCCATAGCCGAAAGCATACTGGGGCACACCGGTGAAGTAACGGTAGGTACGGTTCTTCATCGAGTAGTCCATGAAGTCGGGCAGGTCGTCGTTCGAACGGTAGAATGTCACAGGGAGTTTGCCACCGGGGTTGAAGTCGCCGAAGAGCACCTCAGCAAGTGCCTTGGCACCACCCTGACCGGCATACCAGGCCTGCAACAGGGCATCGTACTCTCCCTCCACAGGGCCGAAGGCAATGGCGGAACCGGAGCAGTTGACGAAGATGACGGGCTTGCCAGTCTTGTGCATCGCCTTCACGAGCAACTGCTGCACCACTGGCAGGTCGATGGTCTGCTTGTCGCCACCCTCGCCTTCCATACGGGCAGAGATACCGCCGATGATGATGATAGCGTCAGCCACACTGACTTCCTTTGCCAGGTCGGTGAAGTCGGCGAGTTTGCGCTCGCAGATGTCACCACGGAGCATGGCGAACTGTCCGTCACCGCGACGATATTCGATGACGACATCATAGGTCTTGCCAGCCTCCACGGGGAAACCCTTGTAGTCGGCGCCACGGCGTCCGAAGCCGAAGCCTCCGAAACCACGACGACCACCGCCCTTATTCTCCTCAACGACCTCACCATTAACCTTCAGGATGTAGCCGTTGTCGGTGTTCAGGGTGTACTTCATCTCACCGGTGAAAGTAGCCTTGTACTTACCTGTGATGCGTACGGAGAGATTATCGTTGTCGACACCTTCGGCAAAGCCCCAGGCTCCGAAGGTGGAGAAGTTGAACTCATTGGTATAGTAGTCGCTCTTCACTGGATCACCTTCCAGATTCTTGTTGTTCCAGAATTCCACGAACAGACCCTTACCGTCGTTGAAGTCTTGGATATGGTGTACGGTGGTATATTCATCATTCAACTCACAAGCCTTGTTATAGATGATCTTCGCACCGGGGACGGCATTCTTGATACCTTCCAGAAGCGAGTGCTTGTGGTTGTCGGTAGGTGTGCCACCGTAGTTACCATTCAGGAGTTCCACATCGTCGGCATTCGGACCCAGCACGGCGAGGGTCTTGATGCTCTTTGAGAGAGGCAGCACATTGCCTTTGTTCTCCAACAGCACCATCGACTCACGGGCAGCCTGCGTAGCCATCTCGTCGTTCTTCTCGCTGCTGATGACCTCAGGGCCGAGTTTCGCCCAAGGCAGCATATCGGCGGGATCGAACATACCCAGTTCGAAACGACCTGTGAGGGTCTTGCGCAGGTGTGCATCGAGGTCACTCTCTTTGATCAAGTTCTGCTTCAGACCTTCGGTCAGCGACATAAACACCTTGCCACACTCCAGGTCGGTACCGTTCAGCACGGCATCGACAGAGGCAGAGAGGCCGTCCTTATGCGTCTCATGCTGTCCGCGGTTGAAGAAATTGTTGATTGCGTCGCAGTCGGTGAGCACGATGGCATCGTAGCCCCACTTGTTGCGCAGGATATCGATGAGCAGACGGTCGCTGGTGCAGCAGGGTTTCCCCTCGAAGCGCTGGTAGGCGCACATCACCTCACGCACGTTGCCTTTCTTCACCAACGCCTTGAAAGCGGGCAGATAGGTCTCCCACAGGTCACGGTTGGTAGGCTCCACATTCATCGAGTGGCGCAGAGGCTCCGGTCCGCTGTGCACGGCATAGTGCTTGGCACAGGCATGAGTTTTGAAATAGTGGTCGTCATTGCCCTGCATACCGAGTACGGTCTGTACGCCGAGGACGGCATTCAGATAGGGATCCTCACCACAGGTCTCCTGTCCTCTGCCCCATCGCGGATCACGGAAGATATTGACGTTCGGGCACCAGAAGGTGAGTTCGGGATTACCGGGATAGTAGGTCACGCCCATCGGCACATTGAAGATATTATGGTCACTGCGGTTCCAGTTGGCACGAGCCTCATCGGATACCTGCGAGAACACGTCGTAGACCAACTGCGCATTGAAGGCAGCGGCCATTCCTATCGGCTGCGGATAGACGGTATAGCCACCCTGGCGCACACCGTGACAGGCCTCGCTCCACCAGTTGTAGGAGGGGATGCCAAGACGGTCGATACTGATGGACTTGTTCATCATCAGTCCTACCTTCTCTTCGGGTGTCAACATTTTCAGCAGACTCTCCACACGCTGTGCCGTAGGCATCTTCGGGTTCTGCCATTCATACTTGTACTGGGCCGACGCACTGGTCAGGGCCATCATAGCGGTCATGGCCGCCAAAATCAATTTTCTCATTTTAATCCTATATTTATTTATATGTTAGCAATCTGACAGGCTAGAAACCACCGCCTGGGAAGCCACCGCCACCTGGGAAGCCGCCACCACCTGGGAAGCCGCCACCGCCTGGGAAGCCACCGCCGCCACCACGACGACCACCGCCGCCACCGGGACGACCACCACCGAAGCCACCCATCTGAGGTGCTGGACGCTTGGCAATCTCGAGAAGCAGTTTGATGAGGGCTGCACGGCGCAGACCCCAAGTGGGATAATCATCGGCTTTCAGCACATCCATCTGGAAGCCAGGCATACCGCCACCGCCGCCAGGCATACCCTGCATGAAGTCCATGCTACTAGTGGTGAGGATACAAGGCTTGGCCTTGCCTTCGGCAACGAGTTTGTCGACGATGGCATCGGCACCACCCACCTTGAACCAACTCTCCATCGTCTCGCCCTTGGCAGGAACCAACTGGATCATCGTAGGCATCATAAACATACCGCCGCCCTGCTGTCCCTGCATCGCGGAGGTGTACCAGGCCTCATTACTCTCATAGTCGTAGGAAACACGTCCGTGCTCTATCTCACCCATCGAGGCGAAATTGAAAGGCGACTTGGGATTGTCGGCCACACTGTACTTAAAGCCCTTTTCTGCGGCAAGATACATATTGCTGGGGTCGGCCACCTGCGTGCCGTCCACCACGAAGCAATACTCGAAGGTGTCAAAGAGATAATCGGTCAGCGTGGTGCTCCACACTCCGTCGCTGTCACGCTCCATGGCAATATTCTCCGGCAGCATCTCGCACTCCAGTTCTACCTTCCTGGCCTCGGGAGCCTTGCAACGGAAGGTGATGCCTTCATCGGAGTATTCGGGCGAGATGATGGGACGCGGGAAGAGACGAGCCATCACACCAGGTGTGAACTGCTGTTCCTCGCCAGTCTTGGCGGGTGCAGGCTGCCCGTTCTTCATGGCCTCTTCGGAAGCCTTCTTGTTGAACAGCAGCGGCAGGGTCTTCGTCAGGAAGTACTTGGCGTTCATCCACGTGTGTCCAAACTTGCCGGTGGTAAACTCCTTCACGCTCTTGATACCCTTGGTATCGAGGAACTCCATATAGTCGCGGGCATTGCCATAAAGAAAGTCGTCGGTGCCCACACCCAGCCAGAAGAGGTGAATCTTCTTGTTGGTCTCGGCGGCATTGTCGTAGACATTGGGAATATCCGTCGAGGTGAACGAACTGTAACTGCAGAGATAAGAGAACTTGTCGAGGTTCGTCAGGCCATTGAGCAGGCCCTGGTTGCCACCACGGGAGAAACCGCCGATGGCACGGTTGTCACGATTATTCACCGTACGGTAGTTCTTCTCGATATAAGGCATCAGATCGTTGATGAGGTCCTTGCTGAACACATCATTGCCGAACTGCATCTGCGGACCGCCATCCTTCGGAGCGGGCAGGAGTTTCGTGGGATTACCGTAGGGCAGCACCACGATCATTTCCTTGGCGGCCTTCTCGGCAATCAGGTTGTCGAGGATATAATTCACACGACCCACCTTCAGATACACCTCCTCGGTGTCGGTCGTACCACTGATGAGATAGAACACGGGATATTTCTTCTGCTCGGCTCCCATATTGAAGCCGCCGCCACCCATGCCCATCGAGTTATAACTGGGCGGCAGATAGACGATGGCATTGTTGGTGCCACCGAGGCTCTTCGAATAATAATGGATATACTCCACACGTCCGTGCGGCACATCCTTGATGTCGTGGGGCAGTCCGTCCTTCGACTTGATCTCCAGCAGACTGTTCTTGAAGCCCTCGTTGGGGAAGTACAGCGGATTCTGGGGATCCATCACACTCACGCCATCCACGACGAAGCAGTAGGGATACATGTCGGGAGCGGCAGGCCCGAGGGTCACGGTCCATACCCCGTCGGCATTACGAGTCATCTCCTTACGCCCAGCAAACTGGACGTCCACCAATACACTCTTTGCAGAGTCGTTCTGATAATTAAAGGTCACGGTTCCATCTGGATTACAGACGGTTGATTTGACTGTGGACTGCTGAGCCCAACAGTTTGTTGCCAGTCCAAATAATGCGGCAATAGCAACACATTTCACTTTTCTCATATGCAATAGTTTAAGTAAGTTAGAAAATTTTGAGCAAAGATAAGCAAAAATATTGAACGTACCAAATACACTTCTATAAGATTAAAGTTTTTTAAACTTGTGTTATTTTGTTAATCTTCCATAATTGTAAGGTTTTTATGTTTAACTTTTGACTATTCAACGCATCTTTTTAATAACTTTGCACCCAGAGTTCAACAATAAATAATAACTATTCATGAAGAAGTTTTTAGTATCCATCCTGACGGTAGTCTTTGCCAGTTGTATCACGGCAAGCGCCGCCACCATCACCGACAATGGCGATGGCAAGTACACCATCCAGAACGACAAGGTCACGATGACCGTCTCGAAAGAGGGCGGAAAGATCCTCTCTTTCAAATACGGCGAGAACGAGGTGATCAGTCAGACCACCTTCCCCAACTCGTTTGGCAGCACCTTCTGGACCAGTCCTCAGAAAGAGTGGAACTGGCCTCCTGTGCCCGAGTTCGACCGCATGGCCTATCAGGTAACCGCAGGCGACAAACTCGTCATGACCAGCGAGGTGTCAGGAAGACTCAAATATCAGATCCGCAAGGAATTCGCCGTCGACCCCGCCGACAAGGCCATCGTGGTCACCTATTCTATTATCAACAAGTCGGAAGAGACGCGCCAGGTGGCTCCGTGGGAGATCACCCGCGTGCCCAACGACGGTATCATCTTCTTCGATGCATCCATTGAGGACATCACACCTGCTGGTCTCATGGACTTCAAGCCTGCCTTCGGACTCAGTTGGTACACTGCCGACGAAGCCCAGCAGAACCGTAAGATCAACGCCGACGGCAAGGGTTGGCTGGCCCACTGCGCCAAGGGGCTGCTGATGGTGAAGAAATTTCAGGACATCGATAAGTCACAGCCGGCTCCCGACGAGGCAGAGATACAGGTCTACGTAAACCAGCGCAAGACCTTCATCGAGTTGGAGAGCCAGGGTGCCTATACCACGCTGAAGCCTGGTGAGCAGTTCAGTTGGACCGTCCGCTGGTATCTGCAACCCTGCGACACCACCCAGCCCAGCGAGGCCCTCAAAAAGAAGGTGCTCGATATGATCAAAGGGTAACAGGTCCTGACTGAAAATAACAGAACAAAAAAGGCTGAGAATCACTTCTCAGCCTTTTCTAAAATGTCGGGGCTACTGGACTCGAACCAGCGACCTCGCGCCCCCCAGACGTGTGCGCTACCAACTGCGCTAAGCCCCGAACATTTTTGCAGCTTGCACTGACCCTCCGGCCGAATGCGGGTGCAAAAGTACATAGTTTTTTCGGATTGACCAAATTTTCAGGGAACTTTTTTCGCAAAACGACGTTTTTTTACTGATGATTTTTGCCTATACAAATAATAATGTGTAATTTTGCACGTTATTTAAAGGTAAAAAGGAAAAAGTAAAAACGTAAAAACGTAAAAAAGTGACACAATATAAGATTACGGCTCCGAAGACGCTGAACGCCACCGTGGCGCTGCCTGCCTCGAAGAGCATCTCAAACCGTGCGCTCATCATCTATGCGTTGAGCGGCGGACAGGAACAGCCCCAGAACCTGAGCGACTGCGATGATACGGAAGTGATCATCAAGGCCCTGCGCGACATGCCGGAGGAGATCGACATCAAGGCGGCTGGCACGGCCATGCGGTTTATGACGGCCTTCCTCTCGGTGACGGAAGGCAAACACACCCTCACTGGCACGGAACGGATGAAGCACCGGCCCATCGGCATACTGGTGGACGCCCTGCGCGCCTTAGGAGCAGACATCACATACGCTGGCGAAGAGGGCTATCCCCCACTCCGCATCACTGGTCAGAAACTGCAAGGCGGCACCTTGGAGATAGCAGGTAACGTGAGTTCGCAATATATCTCGGCACTGCTGATGATCGGTCCTACACTGCAAAAGGGACTGGAACTGCGACTGACGGGTGACATCATCTCACGACCATACATAGACCTGACACTCTATATGATGGGCGAGTTCGGCGCTGATGCGGAATGGACGGCCAGCGACACCATCACCGTGAAACCCAAGGCATACCAACACCGTGACTACTACATCGAGAACGACTGGAGCGGTGCCTCCTACTGGTATGAGATGCTGGCACTGACGAACGACCGCGACGCTGAACTGCGGCTCACGGGACTGAAAGACGGCTCGAAGCAGGGCGACTCGGTGGTGAGATACATCTTCAGCCTGTTGGGCGTGAAGACCACCTTCGAGTCGAAGAAATCGACCAAGCCGCAGACAGTGACCATCCAGACGAATGGACGCTGTCTGCCAAAACTGGAATACGACTTTATCAACTCGCCCGACCTGGCTCAGACCATCGTCGTGGCCTGTGCCGCCAAGGGGGTTCCCTTCCACTTTAAGGGGCTTTCAACACTGAAAATCAAAGAGACTGACCGCATTGAGGCCATGAAGAAAGAGATGCGGAAACTGGGCTATGTGATAGAGAGCAGGAACGACAGTGAACTGATCTGGGACGGTGAGACCTGTGAGCAGACAATGGAACAAGGCATTGACACCTATGAGGATCATCGGATGGCGCTGGCCTTCGCCCCATATGCCTTGAAGTCGGGCAGTATCATCATCAATCATCCGCAGGTGGTGACAAAGTCGTACCCGAGTTTCTGGACAAGTCTCGCAGACGCAGGATTCACCGTTGAAGAGATAAACGAATAGGTCGTAGGATGAGTTTTGCGCTGGTCTGCATAGGGATGATCGTGGTGCTGGGCATCGTTGCCGCAGTAGCCAACCGGTTCGACAAGGGGGACGACACCATCGAACAGGGACACGACTGTTCCACCTGCACCGCCGCTCACGACGAGACATGCAAACTGCACTGTCTGATGGAAGAGGCAGATAAGAGAAAAAACAAGAAATCTGCAATTAAACAATTGTCCTCTATCTGCTTCTTTCTCCTTCTGTCTTCCTTTATCTCCCCATCTCTCCTTCTGACTTCCTGTTCCACCAAGCATAACACGGCACAGTCTCGATGGTGGCACGCATTTAATGCCAAATACAACATCTACTACAACGGGCAGCAGGCCTTCATCGACGGTAACCTCGAAAAGGAGAAAGGCAACCAAGACAACTATACCGAGACCCTTCCCCTCTACCCCGTCGGCAACAAGAACAGCCGTGAGATAGGCAAGGGCCAGTACGAACATGCCATTGAGAAGGCGGAGAAGGCCATCAAAATGCACAGTATCAAGGCCAAGCCCGAATGGAAGAGCGGCAAGACCAAAACTGCCAAAGACCGTGAGTGGCTGGAACGCAGGGAGTACAACCCGTTTATCTGGAAGGCCTGGATGCTGTTGGGCAAGGCGCAGTTCCAGAAAGGTGCCTTCGACGAGGCTGCCGCAACGTTCTCCTATATGAGCCGACTCTACCAGACGCAGCCCATGCAGAACGGACTGGCCCGTGCCTGGCTCGCCAAATGCTATGTGGAACTCGACTGGCTCTACGATGCAGAGGACGTCATCCGCAATATGAACCGCGACTCGGTGGACTTCCGTACCGTGAAGGACTGGGATTACACCTACGCTGACTACTATCTGCGTAATGGTGAACTGGAGAAGGCCGTGCCCTATCTGAGGAAAGTCATCAAGCATGAGAAGCGCAGCAAACAGAGAGCCCGCGAGTGGTTCCTGATGGGACAGATACAACGGCAACTCGGCAACCGTGCCGAGGCAGAGCGGGCCTTCAAGAAGGTGGTAGGCTGTCATCCGCCCTACATACTGGAGTTCAATGCCCGCATCGCCCAGACGGAGGTGGTCGCGGCAGAGAATGCCAAGGGAATGATCAGCCGGCTGAAACGTATGGCGCGCAACGACAACAACAAGGACTATCTGGATCAAGTGTATTACGCCATGGGTAACATCTACATGGCACAGAAGGACACGGTGAAGGCCATTGCCGCCTACGAGAAAGGTAATGAGAAAGCGACGCGCAGTGGCATAGAGAAAGGCGTGCTGTTGCTGACCTTGGGCAACCTGTACTGGGAGATGGAGAAATACAACGATGCCCAGCGCTGCTACGGCGAGGCCATCGGACTGTTGGACAAGGATCGCGACGACTACGAGGAACTGTCGAACCGCTCGAAGGTGCTCGACGAACTGGTGCCTTACACCGATGCCATCCATCTGCAAGACTCGCTGTTGGAACTCTCGATGATGCCTGAGGAAGAGCAGTTGAAGGTGATCGACCGCATCATTGACGAATTGAAAAAGAAAGAGAAGGAGGAACTGCGCAGGCAGCAGGAACTCGAAGCCGAACAGATACAACAGCAGAACGCCGCCAAGGGCGACAACACCCAGCGTCCCAACGCACCTGCCGCCCCCACCCCGCCGCAACAGGGCAACGGACAATGGTACTTCTACAACCCAATGAGCGTGAATCAGGGTAAGACCACCTTCCAACGCCAATGGGGTAAGCGCGAGAACGCTGACGACTGGCAACGTGTGAACAAGACGGTGGTGAACCTCAATCCGGAGGAGCCCGTTCCCACCGACCCGTCAAACCCATCTACCCTCCCCACCGACTCGCTGGCCGCTCTGACAGACAGCCTCGGCGTCATGCCCGACTCCATCGCCGCCAATCCTGTCGATTCCATCCCCGTTGACACCCTCGCCAACGACCCGCACAACCGAGAATACTACCTGGCCCAGATACCTACCACCGACGAGATGAAGGCTGCTTGCCACGACATCATCAAGGACGGGCTACTGCACTCTGGCATCATCTTCAAGGACAAACTCGAAAACCTGCGGCTCAGTGAGAAGCAATTCCTGCGTCTGAAAGGCGATTATCCCGACTTTGAGCATCTGGACGAAGCCTGGTATCACCTCTTCCTACTCTATTCACGACAAGGACGGGAGGATCTGGCGGACAGTTGTCTGAGTCATCTGAAGACCGACCACCCGGAGAGTGAATGGACCATCCTCCTGAGCGACCCCTACTATTTCGAGAACGCCAAGTTCGGCGAGCATATCGAGGATTCGCTCTATGCCGCCACCTACCAGGCCTTCAAGGATGACAACCATCAGATGATACGTGCCAATGCGAAGATATCGGAAGAGCGGTTCCCGTTGGGCGAGAACCGTGCGAAGTTCATCTTCATCGACGGTCTGAGCCGACTGAACGACGGTGATGGCGACGGCTGCATCGAACAACTGAAGGTGGTGGTGGAGAAGTACCCGGAGAGTGAGGTGAGCGAGTTGGCTGGTATGATCATCAAGGGTGTACAAGACGGACGACGGTTGCACGGCGGTAAGTTCGATATCGGCGACGTGTGGTCACGACGGGACATCACCCTGACACATGACTCCACCGTGACAGATACGTTGAATGCTGCCCGTGAACAGGACTTCCTCTTTATCCTGACCTACCAGCCCGACTCCGTCAACGAGAACCAACTGCTCTACGAGATGGCGCGCTATAACTTCACCAACTTCTTAGTGCGTAACTTCGAGATACAGATTGAGGCGGCAGAACCGCCCTACGATGAGGAAGAAGAAGAGGTGATGCCTGGCGAGTATCACAGGATGGTGTTCAGTGGTTTCCTCAGTTACGACGAAGCCCTGCAATACGCCCGTCAACTCTATGCCGACAAGGCGATGGCAGAACGGCTAAAAACCTGTCTGAGCCTCATCATCAGTAGTCAGAACCTCGCCCTGTTGGGGAGCCGGTTCTCTTACGAGGAATACGAACGTTTCTATGAAGAGACCTTCCTGCCGATGAAGATCAGTGAGGAGAAATTGCTGATACGGCCTGACAACGTGGAGATCATCGACCCAGAGGACGAAGGCAGTGAATCTGAGGAATCGACAGAAGGCGAAGAGACTGGCGAGGAAAACGATGACGACGGCATCCTGCCTGCAGCACCCGCCAAGAAGACGGAAAAGAAACAAGTGGAAGACTTCGACTTCGGCGATGACTTCTGGTAAATTGAAAATTGTCAAATTGTAAATATGACAAACGGATTGCTTTTATGGGTAGATGACGAGATTGAGCAGTTGAGGGCACAGATCTTGTTTTTGGAAAAGAAAGGCTATGAGGTGACGACAGTCTCGAATGGCACGGATGCCATCGACCTCTGTCGGGAGCACAACTACGATCTGGTGCTGTTGGACGAGCAGATGCCTGGCATCAGTGGTCTGGAAACCCTACAGCGCATCAAGGAGATCCATCCGACGACCCCTGTGGTGATGGTCACCAAGAGCGAGGAGGAGAATATCATGGAACAGGCCATCGGTCAGAAGATTGCCGACTACCTGATCAAGCCCGTCAATCCCAACCAGATACTCCTGACACTGAAGAAAAATATCCACCGCAAGGAGATTGAGACCGAGGTGACGCAGAGTCAGTATCAGCAGAACTTCCAGCAGATAGCCATGCAGATCATGGACTGTCAGACCTGGCAGGACTGGGTGGAGGTCTATAAACGGCTCGTCCACTGGGAACTGGAACTCAGCAGCACCGACAGCAACATGACGGATATGCTCCAGATGCAGAAGGAGGAAGCCAACCTTGGTTTTGCAAAGTTCATCAGAAAGAACTATCTGACCTGGATATCCGACCTGGGTAATCCTAAGGATCATAAGAATCCTAAGGAATTTAATCGCCCCATCCTCTCGCCGGAGATTTTCAAGACCATCGTCTTTCCACTCCTCAACGAACAGAAGAAAGTGATACTCGTGGTGCTCGACAATTTCCGCTACGACCAGTGGCGGATGCTCTCACGCGAACTCAGTGACCAGTTCGAGATTGACGAGCAACTCTATTGCAGCATCCTGCCGACTGCCACACAATATGCCCGTAATGCCATCTTTTCCGGTCTGATGCCAGATAAGATTGCGGAGATGTTTCCTGACCTCTGGGTGGATGAGGACGAGGAGGAAGGCAAGAACCTGAACGAAGAACCGCTCATCAAGACACAATTGGACCGTTACCGTAGGAAGAACACCTTCTCCTATCATAAGGTGAACAACTCGGTGGATGCCGACAAACTGATGCAGCAACTGAACCATCTGGAGAAAAACGACCTGAACGTGGTCGTGTTCAACTTCATCGATATGCTGAGTCATGCGAGGACAGAGTCGAAGATGGTGCGCGAACTGGCCAACAACGAGAGTGCCTACCGCAGCATCACCCTCTCCTGGTTCCGCCACTCCGTCATTGCCGACTTTTTCAGGTATATCGCACAGAAAGACTATAAGGTCATCGTCACCACCGATCACGGCAGCATCCGCTGTACTCAGCCAGTCAAGATCATTGGTGACAGAAACACCAACACCAACCTGCGTTATAAACTCGGTAAGAACCTGGCCTACGACGACAAGAGCCTGTTCACCATCAAAGAACCACGCAAGGCTTTGTTGCCTGCTCCGAACCTCTCCACGAGTTATGTGTTTGCCACAGGCGACTCTTTCTTCGCCTATCCCAACAACTATAATTATTATGTCTCCTACTACCGTGATACCTTCCAGCACGGCGGCATCTCGATGGAGGAGATGATTATCCCACTCATCACACTAACAGGAAAAAAACGATGAACATCACGATTAGCAGTTTAGAATCTATTCGCGAGGCGGCTCGCGAGTTTATCCAACATATCGGCGAGCACCGTGTGTTTGCCTTCTACGGGAAGATGGGGGCTGGCAAGACCACCTTCATCAAGGCCATCTGTGAGGAACTGGGCGTAGAGGATGTCATCACCTCTCCCACCTTCGCCATCGTCAATGAATACAGTCTTCCCGATGGTGAATGCATTTACCACTTCGACTTCTACCGCATCAAAAAACTGGAAGAAGTCTACGACATGGGGTTCGAAGACTACTTCTATTCTGGTGCACTCTGTTTCATCGAGTGGCCTGAACTGATAGAGGAGGTGCTGCCCGAGGATGCCGTCAAGGTGAACATCACCGAGAATGCCGACGGCTCACGAACAATGAATTATTAAACCACAGATTACAGGTTCTGTTCCTGGAAGTCCAGGTCTGCCTGTACGACGAAGAGCACGTATTCCGGGTCGAAGTTGGTGACACCATCCTCCTTAGCCTTGCGACAGACATAGTCTGCCACTGCCTCCAAGTCGATGTCAACCTCCTCCTCTGTACTCTCTAAGATGCCACTCGTATAGTAGTAGTCTACTATCAAGTCCATCATATACAGGATGCTCTGGTCACTGTAATGCTTCTTGGCATCAAAGGGTATCCGCTCGCGGATGAACGCCAGTTCCCGCTGGTTCTCTTCTTCGTCGAGCCTGAGTTCTTCATCAATGCTTGCCATAGATCAAAGCAGTGTCTGGAATTTCTCTTCCAACTTAGCCTCACTTTGGGCACCCACCATCTTGTCAACCACCTCTCCATCTTTGAAGAACAGGATGGTGGGGATGTTACGGATGCCGTACTCAGCAGCGAGGTCGTCATTCTCCTCCACGTCACACTTACCTACGACAATCTTACCGTCGTATTTCTCTGCCAACTTCGCAACGATCGGGCCAATCATACGACAGGGGCCGCACCATGTTGCCCAGAAATCCACTACCAAAGGCAGGTTGCCTTTCTTCAGGCTCTCAAAATTCTCACTTGTGATTGTTACTTCCATAATTCTAATGTACAATTTGATGATTTACAATTTATTTCTCAATATATATTTGATCTATCTATTTCCCGCAAATATCATGCCAAGCATTTCTCTCACCTCTTACCTCTTGGTTCTTAGTTAATTTTATAGTCAAGCATCTCATGACTTTCGATATAGTCAATCAGTGTATGCCGCACATCCACACCTCCGTTTGAGGCCCGCAGCAGCACGTGGTTCTTACTCTGGGAATCGCGGAGCAGGAAGAAGAGTTTGGTCTTTCCCGGATTCTCGCTGATAATCTCGCTGAGTTCTGCCACAATCTGTTCGTCGAGCATGTCCGAGGCCAACGAGATGGTAATCCTGTCTATCGACTTCTCCTTGACGGTTTGCAGCAACTCGACATTTGTCACTTTCAGTTCCTTCTGATTGCTATTAAAGAAACGTGCCTGCATCTTGCCTGTGACATATATGGCCGCACCTTCGATGAACTTGCCATTCAAATTGATCCAGTCGTCGCCGAAGAGCATCAACTCACCCGGGCCGTCAAAATCTTCAAGGGTGACAATCCCCCAGGGCTTATTGTTCTTACCAAACTTCGACTGTACACTGGTGACGACTCCACCCAAAGTGATGTCTTCCCTGTCCTGTAAGGCGATGCCTCGGTCTGCCAATTCGGCACACTTGGTATTGCACAGGTTGTCGAGTACAATCTTGTACTCATCGAGGGGATGGGCGGAGAGATAGATACCCACCAGGTCACGCTCTTTGTTCAGTCGCTCGATATCGCTCCAACGTGCCTCACTCTTCGGCACAGGCGGACGGGCAATCTCAACACCTTCGCCAAAGGCTCCGAAGAGGGAATTCTGCATCTCTGCCTTTTCCTGCTGGTAGGCCTGACCATAGCGCACCAAAGTATCCAAGAACACCTCGCCCTTGTTGTTGACGGCGAAATAGTCCTCACGACGGATACCGAAACTGTCGAAACCGCCACTCAACGCCAGACTCTCATAGCCTTTGCGGTTGATGGACGAGAAACTGACACGCTGGGCAAAGTCATAGATATCCTTGTAAAGTCCGTTCTTCTCACGTTCCTCGATGATGGCCAGCGCCGCCGAGTCACCCATACCCTTGATGGCACCCAGACCGAAACGAATCTCACCGTGATGATTCACACCGAACTTCTCATACGACTCGTTCACATCGGGACCTAAGGTGGCAATACCCATCTGCTTGCATTCGTCCATCAGTTTGGTGATTTCCGTAATCTGGTCACGCCGACGACTCATGATGGCAGCCATGAACTCAGCAGGGTAATTGGCTTTGAGGTAGGCGGTCTGGTAGGCCACCCACGAATAACAGGCAGCATGCGACTTGTTGAAGGCGTAAGAAGCAAACGCCTCCCAGTCGGCCCAGATTTTCTCCAGTATCTTGGGGTCGTGGCCATTCTTCTTACCACCCTCAATGAACTTCGGCTTCATCGCATCAACGATATCCTTCTTCTTCTTACCCATCGCCTTACGAAGTGCATCACTCTCGCCTCGGGTAAAATCGGCCAAGAGACGCGAAAGCAACATCACCTGTTCCTGATACACCGTGATACCATAAGTATCTTTCAGGTATTTCTCCATAATAGGAATATCGTAGGTGATAGGCTCATCGCCGTGCTTACGACGGATAAACTGGGGAATATAGCCCATCGGTCCCGGACGGTAAAGGGCATTCATGGCTATCAGATCCTCAAACACGGTGGGCTTGAGTTCACGAAGGTATTTACGCATACCGTCAGACTCAAACTGGAAAGTACCGATGGTGCGACCCTGTTGGTAGAGTTCATAGGTCTTGGGGTCGTCGATGGGAATATGGTCAAGATCAACCTCAATACCACGAGTGCGCTTGATATTGGCACAGGCCTCCTTCAACTCCGAGAGTGTCTTCAGGCCAAGGAAGTCCATCTTGATGAGTCCCGTCGATTCAATCACATGTCCGTCGTACTGCGTACAATTGGTCTTGGTACCCTTGAAATCTGGGTCGTCAGCCGTCGATACTGGCACGTGGTCGCTGATAGGGTCGCGACAGATGATGAAGCCACAGGCATGGATACCCGTTCCGCGCACCGTCCCTTCCAGCATCTTGGCGTATTTGATGGTATTGGCAAGGGCCTTGTCAGAAGAAGCCTCTGCTTCGCGCAGTTCGGGAACAGCCTTGATGGCGTTCACCAGATTCATCTTTGGTGTCTTGCCATCCACTTCTGGCAGACGATCGGGTATGGCCTTACACAAGGCATTGGAAACAGGGATGGGCACTTTCTCTACCCTGGCCACATCCTTGATGGAGTTCTTCGTGGCCATCGTGGCGTAGGTGATGATGTGGGCACAGTTCTCATGGCCGTACTTATCCTCGACCCACTTCAACACGCGACCTCGTCCGTCGTCGTCGAAGTCTGTATCGATATCAGGGAGCGAGATACGGTCTGGGTTGAGGAAACGCTCAAACAGCAGGTCGTATTTCAGTGGATCGATCTTCGTGATGCCTAAGCAGTAGGCCACCACACTGCCTGCCGCAGAACCACGCCCGGGGCCTACCATCACACCCAGTTCGTCGCGGGCAGAGTTGATGAAGTCCTGCACGATGAGGAAGTAACCCGGGAAACCCATCGTCTTCATGATGTGCAGTTCGAACTTCACACGTTCCTGCACCTCATCGGGAATAGGATCTCCATAGATGCGCTTGGCGCCCTCATATGCCAGTTTCGCCAGATAATCGGCCTCGAACTTAATGCGATAAAGTTTATCGTAGCCGCCGAGTTTCTTGATTTTCTTCTGACCTTCTTCCGGCGAGAGCGGGTTCTCGCCGTTCTCATCAGAGGTGAACTCGTCATAGAGTTGCTGTTCCGTAAACTTCTGCCGCCATTCCTCCTCGGTACCGAAGTCCTCGGGGATAGGGAAGAACGGCATGATAGGGTCGTTGTCGAGGCTATACACCTCCACCTTATCTAATATCTCCAAGGTGTTTGCCAACGCCTCAGGAACGTCACTGAAGATGTCGTTCATCTCCTGACGGGTCTTGAACCATTCCTGCTTAGAATAGAGCATACGTGTCGGGTCATCGAGGTCCTTACCCGTCGAGAGACAGAGCAGATGGTCGTGGGCTTCGGCATTCTCCTTATCCACAAAGTGGGCGTCGTTGGTGCAGATAAGTTTGATACCGTATTCCTTGGCCAGTTCTATCAGTACCTTGTTGGCCTGCTGCTGCAGGGGATAGGTCTCACGGTTGGCACGGATGGCAGGATCTGTCACCTCATGACGCTGCAACTCTAAATAATAGTCGTCGCCCCAGAGTCGCTGGTGCCACTCAATGGCCTCACGGGCTCCTGCAATATCTCCTTTTAATATCTTGGCAGGCACCTCACCGGCAATACAGGCCGAACAGACAATCAAGTCCTCGTGGTATTTCTCCAATTCCATCCGGTCGGTACGCGGACGATTATAGAAGCCATCGACCCACGAGTTGCTGACCAGTTTGATCAGGTTCTTGTAGCCATTGGCATTCTTGGCCAGCACGATCAGGTGGTAACCACCCAAGTCCTCCTTATGTTCCTTCAGACTCTTGTCACCCCGACGAGCCACATACATCTCACACCCGAAGATGGGCTTGAAGGGTTCAAGCCCTTCTTTCTTGCGGCCCTTATTCACATCATTGCAGATATCGTGAAATTCTTTGATGCCAAACATGTCGCCGTGATCAGTGATGGCCATGCCCTTCATACCATCGCCGATTGCCTTGTTGACAAGCCGTTTGATGCTCGACTGTCCGTCGAGGATGGAGTAATATGTATGTACGTGCAGATGTATGAAATCTTCCATCGAAATGCTTGTTTTTTCCGTTTTCGTGGGTCAAAGTTACTGCTAAATCCTGAGATTATCAAAAGAAAAATGTGAAAAGTTTGTAATTTACGCAAAAAAGATGTACCTTTGCAACCGAAAACGAAAACAATCGGATAGATAACTAATGGGAGAAAGAATCAAGAAACTGAAAAAAATAAGGATTCACCGCGAGGGCACTAATGAGTTGGCACTTAGTGCCGGACTGATTATCGCTATCGGCGTGTTGCTCCTACGGCTCTTCGAATCACATATTCCTTTTTGGATTTTCATCATCATCTTCGGAATTGCCTGGTTCGTAGCACTGAACTTCTACCGCTGTCCTATCCGCTACTTCAACGGCGACACAGAGAAGTTGGTTGTAGCCCCTGCCGATGGCAAGATTGTCGTCGTGGAGGAAACCGAAGAAAATGACTACTTCCATGATAAGCGACTGATGATCTCTATCTTCATGAGTCCGCTGAACGTGCATGCCAACTGGTTTCCTGTTGATGGGAAGGTGAAGTTCGTGAAGCATTTTAACGGTAACTACCACAAGGCATGGCTGCCTAAGGCCAGTGAGGAAAACGAGCATGCCGATATCATGATCACCACGCCTGATGGTGAGGATATTCTGGTGCGCCAGATTGCCGGAGCCGTGGCCCGGCGTATTGTCACCTATGCCAAGCCCGAAGAAGAGTGCTATATCGACGAGCACATGGGCTTTATCAAACTCGGTTCCCGCGTGGATGTATTCCTGCCGATGACGGCCCGCGCATGTGTCACAATGAATCAGCCCACCACTGGTGACCAGACGGTCATCGCCAAATTGGCATAAATGAAGAAGCATATTCCAAATACGATTACCTGCTGCAACCTCATCTCAGGTTGCATCTCCACCTATTTCGCCTTTCAGGGCGATTTCCGTTTGGCTTTGCTTTTCATCGTGATCGGGGCTGTCTTTGATTTCTTCGATGGCATGGTGGCACGCCTGTTGCATGTTTCCTCCCCCATCGGCAAGGAACTCGATTCATTAGCCGACGATATCACCTTCGGCTTTGCACCCTCGGCTATTGTATTCAGTTATCTCTGCACCTTCCATATCCATATTCCTATTGTACCTTTCCTCGCCTTTGTGATGGCGGCCTTCTCGGCTTTGCGCCTTGCCAAGTTCAACCTCGACGAGCGTCAGGCCTTGGGCTTCATCGGACTCCCCACCCCTGCCAATGCGCTTTTCTGGGGGGCACTCATTGTCGGCTTGCAGGAAAAAAACATCTGCTTTGAAGGCATGGAATGGTGTGTGCTCCTCGGTACATTTATCAGTTGCTATCTGCTCATTGCCGAAATCCCCATGTTTGCCTTGAAATTCAAGACCTGGGGCTGGAAGGGCAATGAGATCAAATACATCTTTATCCTCTCCTGCATACCACTGCTGCTCCTATTGGGAGTCACCGGTCTGGCCGCCATCATCGCGTGGTATGTCATCCTGTCTGTAGCCACAAAAAAAACAATCTAAAAACCATCCACATTATGCTGAAAGGATTCGTTGCCATCATACTTTTTATCCTCATTGGTATCGCCGTCGTTGTAGCAGTGGTTCTCCGCTTTATGTACAAAGGCGTCAGGAACATTAAGGAGATACAGGAGGAAATCATCAACACGGGCGGCAAGAAGTTCAGTCGCCAGGATTACATCCGCTATCAGCGCCAACAGAGTGGAAAGAATTTTTTCGACAAGGACTACTTCAAGGGCACTGGCAGCAAACGAGAACCGAAGGCTGGTGGAAAGCAAACCACTACCCGCAGAACAACTACGGATAGTGGTGTAACGATTATCGACGACCGCGAGAGCGAAGAGAAGAAAAAGATCTTCGACAATAACGACGGTGAATACGTCGAGTTCGAGGAAATCCACGATTAGCGGACTCCCGCAGGCAAGTCTAAGGATGCACGAGCGTACCGATCTGCTCGCCTTCCATCACCTTTTTCAGATTACCGACCACGTCCATGTTGAAGACATAGATGGGCAGGTTGTTGTCCTGACACATGCAGACGGCTGAGAGATCCATCACCTTCAAACCACGTTCCAATACCTCCTGATAAGAGATATCCTCAAACTTCGTGGCCGTAGGATCCTTCTCGGGATCAGCGGTATAGATACCATCCACGCGGGTACCTTTCAGCATCACGTCGGCCTCGATCTCCACACCGCGCAGACTCGAGCCTGTATCGGTGGTGAAATATGGCTGACCTGTGCCGGCAGAGAAGATACACACATAACCGGCCTCCATCGCCTCGATAGCCTTCCACTTACTGTAGAACTCACCGATAGGTTCCATACGGATGGCCGTCAGCACTTTATTCTTCACACCTTCTGCATCGAGGGCGCTACTCAGTGCCAGAGAGTTGATTACCGTGGCACACATACCCATCTGGTCGCCCTTCACGCGGTCGAAGCCTTTCTTCGAACCACTCAAACCACGGAAGATGTTACCACCGCCGATGACGATACCAATCTGCACGCCCATCTCGGCCACTTCCTTAATCTGACGGGCATAGTCGCCCAAACGCTCAGGGTCGATACCATGACCCTGCTTTCCCATCAGGCTCTCGCCCGACAACTTCAATAGGATTCTCTTAAATCTTGCCATATTCCTTTTTATTATTATAGAATGAATTGAACTTCCTTAAAAGCGTAAATATGTTCCCTTCTCTCCTGATCCACCAGCAGGAGTCTGCCATCGGGCATGACATCTGTCAGCGTCGCAGTAAAACGACCCGTTTTATCTTCATAGAGACAGTGTTTTCCCTTTCTATAAAGCATCTCTTTGTAGGTAGAACAAGTAGTTTTGCTATTGTAGGCATTATCGAAAGCATCGAGGAATGTCTTCAACAAGGCCTCACGATCAGTCTCATGACCCAATAACTGATGGAGGGAAACGGGATTGGGTGCATCACTCAGAAACTCACGCTGATTCACATTCAGCCCGATGCCGATGATGGAGTCCTTGATGGTGCTGCCCTGCAGGCGGTTCTCAATCAGCATCCCGCAAATCTTCTTGTCACCCACATAGATGTCGTTCGGCCATTTGATACTGACCTCCTTGCATCCGTATCGTTTCAACGTCTCACACATCGCCACCGATGTTATCTCTGTGATACGGAATTGCTCATTCGCCGGTATGTTCTCAGGATGAATCAGCATCGAGAACGTCAGGTTCTTGCCACGCTCACTCTCCCACGAATTACTACCGCAGCCTTTCCCTGCCGTCTGATACGCTGCCACAACGATCAAGCATGTATCCTGAACGTCCCCTTTCAATAACCCACCATTATTGTCAAATAAGGATGGGTTATTGCGAAATAAGGACGGGTTATTGCGCAGCCAGCGATTGGTGGAATCCGTCTCGTCGATATGTATGACGTTAAAATCCATATTCGTTTGCAAAGATACAACTTTTTTCGTAACTTTGCACCATGAATATGGATAATCAACAGAAAAAAGACGAATTCTATATGCAACGGGCACTCGACGAGGCGCGGCTGGCATATCAGGAGGGAGAGATTCCCATCGGGGCGGTGGTGGTGTGCAAGGATCGTATCATTGCCCG
>JAFWTK010000177.1 GCA_017518935.1 Prevotella sp. | reverse complement strand
CGTATCATGCGGGCCGACCTCTGCGGAGGAGCCTTGCTCGACTTGGGTGTCTATGCCCTCAACTTCGTCAGGATGTTCTTCCCTGCCGACATCGTCAGCATGGAGAGCCAGTGCGTGAAATCGAAGACGGGTATGGACCTGACCAATGCCATCAGTATCGTACTGGCCGACGGCATGCTATGCAACCTCCAGTCGAGTGCAGCCTGCGTGGGCGACAATATCGGTGTCATCGCAGGTACAGAGGGCAACCTCATTATCGACAACATCAACAACCCACAGACCATCACGGTGAACGGTCCAGACCGAACCTACATCGAGACCATCCACGTGCCTCAGCAGATTACGGGTTATGAGTATCAGTTCATAGCCTGCCGTCAGGCACTCATCGACGGTTTACTAGAACCTCGCGAGATGCCGCATGAGGAGACACTCTACATCATGCAACTGATGGACGGGCTACGCCAGAAATGGGGCGTCCACTACCCGATGGACGAGGAATGAGGTTAAAATTGTTTAATAAAGTGGTTATCAAATAGACTTTGGACATCATGCCAGGTCATTGTTTAATGTGTCATTTAATTGAAAGGAAAATGAAATCTAGACAATTCCTCCTCACAGTGCTGCTGGCGGCGGCATCTGTTGGTCATGCTCAAAACTTACAATTGAACGAACAGGAGTATTTTGAGCGTCAGGGAGTGAACGTGCTGGTATTCAGCAATAGTTTTAATGGTGGTTTCAATGACGAGAAGAACTCCGGCATTGAAATCATTCATCATGGTGTGCGTACCGTACAAGGTGGAGCCATCCGCCTGAACAATACGCCCGAACAATGGGATCTTGTGCCGAAGATGACCAGCCGGAAGGTGAATCGTGAGAACGGCAGTATCGAAGTTGCCATGCGTTACGATGACTACGACTTCGACAGCCGTGTCATCGTCACAGCCAAGGGCAAGGCCGTGGAGATTGCCGTCTATTTGGACAAGCCCGTACCGGAGAAGTTGGCTGGCGAGGCAGGCTTCAATATAGAGTTCCTGCCGTCGCAGTATTGGTTGAAGACCTTCACAATGGATGGACGCCTAAACCGCTTCCCGCGCTATGCCACCAGTCAGACCATCACCCGTCCGAACAGTGAGAAGCCTAGACAGTTCAAGGGTTTCAAGACATACGACGACCGGGGTACAGGCCGTTTCGTGGATCCTCTGCCCCTGGAGACTGGCCATCAGATTATCGTGGCTACGGACGATCCTTCACGCATGATCCGCATTAGCAGTGATGACGCAGAGTTGAAACTCTACGACGGACGGATGCTGGCACAGAACGGTTGGTTTGTACTGCGCAGCATACTGCCGAAGGGAAAGACGGGCAAAGTGGTGACCTGGACCGTGGAGCCCCACGCCATCCCCAACTGGATCCGTGAACCGAACATCGGTTTCTCGCAGATAGGCTATACCCCAGAACAGCCGAAAGTGGCCGTCATCGAACTCGACAAGCATGATACGCCACAGGCTACAGCCTCGCTGATGCGTATCAACACAGACGGTACGACGACGGAGGCCTACAAGGGCAGCATCCTGTCGTGGGGACCTTACTTTAAATATAATTATGTGAAGTTCGACTTCTCGTCCGTGAAGGAGCGGGGTGTCTATTATATCCAATATGGCAATACCAAGACAAACGACTTCCTCATCGACGAGCATGTCTATGACAAAATCACCGATGCCACCACCGATGTGTGGGTACCTATCCACATGAACCACATGTACGTGAACGAGGGCTACCGCACTTGGCACGGTGAACCGTTCAAGGAGGGTTATCTGCAGGCACCTGAAAGCGACCACTTCGACCTGCACCGTCAGGGAGCACAGACCGACACGAAGTACAAGCCCTACGAACTCATTCCCGGTCTGAATATCGGCGGTTTCTTTGATGCCGGCGACTTCGACATCGAGACGGGTTCGAACATCAGTGTGGTGCAGAACTTCATCCGTACCTGGGAACTCTTCAAGCCTCAGCGCGACGAGACGTTCGTCAGTCAGAAGCAGCGCTATGTGGATCTGCACCGTCCTGACGGCACACCAGACATCCTACAATTCATTGAGCATGGCACGCTGAACCTCGTGGCACAGGCTGAGCAGATCGGGCACATGGCCTCTACCCTTTCCAACTCCGTTCTCGACAACTACCACCACCTCGGCGATGCAGCCAGCATCACCGACGGTCTGCACTACGATCCATCGCTGAAGCCCTACGAGGTATCTGCCGACGGCAAGCGCAGTGGTACTCCCGACGACATGTGGGCCTTTACCACCCGCAACCCCAGTCTCGACTTCCAGGCTGCCACCATGTTCGCTGCCGCCAGTCGTGCCCTGGCAGGCTATAACGACAATCTGGCACAGCGTGCCCTCACCCAGTCGAAACGACTGATGCAGGAAGCCACAGAACTGATGAATCAGCGCTTAGACACTCAGGCTGGTGCAGGAGCCAATCGTCGTCAGCCACGTGCCCGTAACAATCGTGGAGATTTGGCAACCAACCTGCAACTCTATGCTGCCACCAAGGAACAGCAGTACCGCGACAACTACGAGCAGCAGATATGGAATGCCCTGGACCGCAACGTGTCTAACACGATGCAGACGGCTCTCGATGCCGTACCTTATATGGACGAGGCCTACAAGCAGAAACTCCGTCCCTACGTGGAGAAATACGAAGCCTACATCAAGGACTTTGACAAGCAGAACCCTTATGGTGTACCTATCGGACTGGGCAACTGGGCCGGTGTGAATGCCGTCCTGAACTTCGGCATCACGGTGAACTATGCCCACATCTATTTCCCCGACATTGTGAGCAAGGATGAGGTCTACCGCGTCAGCAACTGGCTCTACGGCTGTCACCCCTATCATAACTACTCGTTTGTAGCCGTCGTGGGTGCCACCCGTCCGAAGCAGGTATTCTACGGTAACAACCGCGCCGACTTCTCTGCCATCCCCGGCAACGTGGCTCCCGGTCTGCTCTTCCGCAAGCCCGACCACTTCGAGAACTACGATGACTGGCCTTTCCTCTGGGGACAGAACGAGGGCACCATCGCCGGCAATACCCAGTATATCATCTTCGGCTCTGCCCTCAAAAATATCGTTGAAGCAAGCAAATAAACTATAGACATGACGCTGACAGCACCTATCCGCCGTTCCCTGACTGCCCAGATCACCCTTTGGGTAGTGGGGATTGCAGCACTGGTGTTCGGCGTGATATGTTTCCTGATGTCAAACTTCTCGCACATCTTGCAGTTGTCGATTCTGACAGCCGTCGTCAGCCTGATTGTCCTGCTAATTGTCTGCTGGTTGGTGGTTTCCCGCCATCTGCGTCCGCTAGGTCTATTGGCAGCCTCAGCGGAGCAGATCGCCCAAAAGAACCTTGAAGAGCAAATCACGGAGACATCACAGAAAGACGAGATAGGCCAACTACAAAACAGTTTTGCCACGATGCAACATGCCTTGTCGGATTATATCTCTGAGATGCAACTGAAACGCAGCACCCTCAGTCAGCATAACGACGAGTTGCAGGCAGCCTACGATCAGATCCGTGAATCAGACAGCATCAAGACCCAGTTCCTTAGTCGTATGACCGGACAGATGGTACAGAATGTGGATGCCATCTCTGAACTGACAGACACGCTCTGCGACCATTATAAGGAACTCTCCAAAACCGATATGGTGAAGATGAAAATCCAAATGCTGTCCTACACCGATGAGGTCACATTCCTGTTGGACAAGATGATGAACAACCCCACCCCTCACGAAACGCCCACAACACCATGACGCGCCTGACGACATACATCCAACAGCACCTGTCGCTGCGACTTGGCCTGCTCATCCTACTGGTGGTAGGTGGTGTGTTCTGCGTGTCGCTCAGCTACCTGTTCTACGAATCCAAGCGACAGGGCACCGAGGAAGCCGTCCATCGCGCCACACAGGCACTCGACGAAACTGTGCGCCATATCTCGTCTATTATGGATAAGGCGGAGGAGAACACCAAGGAGATGGAAGCCCTCATCCAGCAACATCTCCAACCCGACTCGCTGTTGGCCTACTCCCGTAGGATGCTGGAACAGCACCCCGACATCTTGGGGTTCACTATCGCCATGAAACCAGACTATTTCCCCCAATACGGCCAACGTTTCTCCGCCTATTCCCTCAGGCAAGGTGATAGCATCACCACCGTGATAGAAAAGCACGACTACTTCGCACAGGATTGGTACAAGAACCCCTGGGAACAGAAGCGAGCCATCTGGATGGAACCCTATATCGACGACGCACCAGGTAGTCTGACCTCGTCGGAATACAACTACTCCTACGTCAAGCCACTCTACGATGCAGATGGAGAACCCGTCGGTGTACTCTGCACCGACCTGTTGCTGAAATGGCTGTCGCAGGCCGTCACCACCGTTAAAGCCTATCCTAACTCTTCTGCCATCATGCTTGGCCACGACGGACGATATATCGTACATCCCGACACTGGGAAACTGATTAGGCAGACCATTTTCTCCGATCCTGACCCGCAAGCCCAAAAGGATGTCATCCTCTTAGGCCATTCCATGCTCGAAGGACAAAGCGGTATTTGGCAGATGATTGTCGATGGCAACCCCGCCCATGTGTTCTACCGTCCATTGGAACGCACCGGATGGAGCATCGCCACCGTCTGTCCCGACAGCGATGTGTTCAGCGGCTATAACCGTCTGTTGTACACCGTCTGGGCCATCATCAGCCTGTCGCTCCTACTGTTGCTCATCATCTGCTATCAAATCATCCGCCGCGCCGTTGCCCCGCTGAACCAACTGGCAGTCTCGGCACAGCGTATCGCTGACGGGCACTTCGACGAGACCCTGCCTCACAGCGACCGTCCCGACACCGTAGGCCAACTGCAAAACAGTTTCGTGGTGATGCAGCAGTCGCTCGCTACTCATGTCAGCGAGATCCAACAGATCAATGCCGCATTGGAGCAGCAGAACCAGGAACTGCAACAGGCCTATCTCCTGACCCGTGAGGCCGAGGAGCGGAAGATGGCCTTCATACGCGACATGTACCACGAGATACGAACGCCACTGAACATCATCAACGGCTTTACACAGGTGCTCTCCGAAATGCACCACGAGATACCCGACGATGAACTGACAGACATTACCGCCCGTATGAAGTCGAGTGCCGAGGCCATCAGCCACCTCACCCGCAGGCTCATTGACGCATCAAACGACCAAAATAAAGATTAAATACAGTTATTAGTAATTATGCGACATCTTACACTATTATTAGCCTTCTGGCTGCTGTCAGCGACCGGCGTACAGGCTCAGGAGGAAAACGAAGAAAACAGACGACTCACCATCAGTGGACAACTGCTCGATTCCGACCAGAAGGAACCTATGATTCAGGCCACCGTACAATTGTTTCTCGCCCAGGACAGCGTGTTCGTCGGCGGAACGGTCAGCGACATCAAGGGCAACTTCATCATCGAGGCCCCGTCGAACGGCACCTACCGCCTGAAGATATCTTCCGTTGGCTATCAGAGCATTGAGCGCGAGGTCATCCTCCGACGCGACCAGAACCAAGAACTGGGAAGACTGCTCATGTCACCCGAGAGCATCATGTTGAAGGAAGCCGTCGTTACAGGACGCGCGGCACAGGTCGTTGTGCGCAAGGACACCCTTGTCTTTAACCCCGAAGCCATCCGTACACCCGAAGGCTCCGCCATCGAGGAACTCATCAAACGCATGCCAGGTGCAGAGGTCGACGAGGACGGCAACATCACCATCAACGGCAAGGAAGTGAAGAAGATCCTGCTCGACGGCAAAGAATTCATGCTGGGCGACATCGAGACGGCCATCAAGAACCTGCCCATCAACATCATCCAGAACGTGAAGTTCTACGACCAGTCGAGCGACCAGGCCCGTATCACCGGCATTGAGGACGGCGAGAAAGAGACTGTGCTCGACTTCACGGTGAAGAAAGGTATGAACCACGGTTACATGACCAACCTTGACATTGCCGGTGGCACGCAGCATCGCTACGCCTCACGCGGCATGGGAAGCAGTTTTACCGACAATACCCGCATCATGCTGATGGGCAATATGAACAATAAGGAGGAGAACGCCGGCTGGTGGAACAACCGAGGCCTGAACGCCCGTAAGATGGCAGGCATGAACCTGAACTACGACAACGGCAAGAAGGTGAAGGCCGACCTGAGTATCCGATATAACCACCGCGACGGCGACAACGCCAACGAGAACACCAGCGAGAATTTCTACAGTCAGGACTACCGCACCTTCTCGAACAGCAACTCGCATAACTACACGCGCAGCAACAACTGGAACGGTAACATGCGCTTCGAGTGGAAGCCCGACACGCTGACCACCATCCTGATGCGCGCCAATGGCAGTTACGGCACTAACGACGGCAGGCAGACCTCCGTCTCGGCTACCTTCTCCGACGACCCCTACCTCTACGTCACCGACCCACTGAGCGACAAGGGCATTGCTGATATGTATGGTCGTAACATCGCTGTGAACCACAACGGTCAGGCCAGCCTCTCCTACGGCAAGAACAAGAATGCCTGGGGCATGCTGCAACTGTTCCGCCGCCTGAACCCGAAAGGCAGGAACATTACCGTCCGCTTCGAAGGCAGCATGGGCGACAGCCAGCAGGAGAACACCTCGAACAACGAAGTGCAACTGTTCCAAGTGAAGAACCAAGCCGGACAGGACTCCACCTACTTCACCGCACGCTACAACTCCACGCCTGGCGACAACAGCGGCTACGTGGTGAGCACCACCTACAGTGAGCCTCTCTGGAAAGGCGCACACCTACAGGCCAGTTATGAACTCAGGTACAATCAGAACAAGAGCGACCGCCAGACCTACGATTTCAGCCACATGCCGGTGAACCCCTTCGCGGGCATCGTCCCACAATACCGCGAGTGGGATCCCTGGCTCGGCACCGTCAGAGCCAATATGGGCGAATATCTGGACAAGAGCCTCAGTCGCTACTCCGAATACAAGAACTACACCCATAACATCCGCCTGATGCTGCGCTACTACCAGGAGAAGTACGAATACAACGTCGGCATCTTCGTGCAGCCGCAGCGCTCCAATTTCATTCAGGACTACCGCAATCGCTACGTGGACACCATCCGCAACGTGACGAACATCACGCCGACGCTCGACTTCCGCTACAAGTTCACCGACCAGCACTCCATCCGCGTACAGTACCGCGGCGACACCCGGCAGCCCGACATCACGCAGTTGCTCGACATCACCGACGACTCAAACCCACTCTACATCACAAAGGGTAACCCCGGACTGAAACCGCAGTTCACCAATTCGCTCAACGTCTATTACAACAACTACATCCAGCGCTACAAGCGCAGCATCGTGGTCTATGCCAACTACCGCCACATCCGCAACTCCATCTCGAACCTCGTGCGCTACGACCCCGAGACCGGTGGAAGCATCTCGCGGCCCGAGAACATCAACGGTAACTGGAACATCAACAGCGGCATCACCTTCAACACCGCCATCGACACCACCGCTCACTGGAACATCGGCACCGACACCCGCGTGCGCTACAACAACTACGTGAGTTATGTGGCACAGCAGAAGGCCGACGCCGAGAAGAACACCACACGCTCCACCAACCTCAGCGAGCGCCTGAACCTGAGTTACCGCAACGACTGGATAGAGGTGACGCTCGACGGCTGGTGCAACTATCAGCATTCGCGCAACGAACTACAGCCCACAGCCGACCTCGACACGTGGCAGTTCAACTACGGCGGACAGGTCATCTTCCGGGCCCCCTTCGGTCTGGAAATCAGCACTAACATCCACGAGAACTCACGACGGGGCTACAACGACCCGTCGTCGAACACCAACGAACTGATCTGGAACGGACAGATCTCCCAGACCTTCCTCAAGAGCAAGACGCTCGTCGTGGCCCTCAACTTCTACGACCTCCTGGGAGAACAGAGCAACTATAACCGCTGGGTGGGCGCTACGGGCCGCAGCGACACCCGCTACAACGGCGTCAACTCGTACGCCATGCTCCACGTGCGCTACCGCCTGAACATGTTCGGCGGCAAGGTCGACACCGAAGGCCGCTACGACAAGACCTGGGGCAACGGAGGCGGTGGTAACCGCGGCGGAGGTAACCGTGGCGGACAGGGCGGCTTCGGCGGTGCCGGCGGCAACCGTAACCAGCGCCGATAGAAATGAATCATTCACTAAACAACTAACAGATATGGAAGCAACAGCAAGACTTTACACATTGAATTATGATCAGGCAAAGACCTACCTCTGGGCGACGGTGTTCGTGGCCTGCAACCTGAACATCCACCGCTTCATGGGCAAGGGAGCCATGATCCTCGCCACCGCCACGATGCTGTCATTCGGAGCCTGTACCCAAAAGAGCGAGACGGCACAGCAGGCCGCAGGCCCGTCGTTCGATGAGGTGCTGACCTCACGCCGCAGCGTACGCAGTTACGACGCCACGAAGAAGATCACTGAACAAGAAGTGCGCGAACTGCTCACCGCCACTCAGGAGGCCCCCTCGTGGGCCAATCAGGAGCCGACGAAGTACTATGTGGCCATGAGTGCCGAAAAACTCGCTGCCGTACAGAATCTCGTGGGCGGTAATAAGGACCGCATCAAGGAGGCACCCGTACTCATCGTCAGCACCTTCGAGCGCGGCAAGTCAGGCTTCTTCCAGGGCAACGCCACCAACGAGGTAGGCGACGGCTGGGGTGCCTACGACAACGGTCTCTCCAACTGTTACCTCATCCTGAAAGCCCGCGCCATGGGTTTTGACACGCTCATCATGGGCATGCGCGATGCCGACGGCCTGCGCAAGGTGTTTGACATCCCCGAGAGCGAGAGTATCATGGCTGTCATCTCCCTCGGCTACCGCGTCGGCGAGCCCAACCGCCCCGCGCGTCGCGCCCTCGACGATATTGTGAAGTTCTACTAAGTCATAGAATGCGACAGTCGTGGCAAATATTAGTACTGTCGTAACGATGCAATAGTACTGTCGTAGCAAAAAATAGTACCGTCGCAATTTTCGTTAGCAGTGTTTTCGCGCGTACGCACGTATACTTGTCATATCCACTTTTTATCCTACCTATCCCGCCTATCCCGCACCTAAAGTAAAAAATCTTACGTGTGAGATAGACGGGATAAGCGGGTTGTTTTTCGCTTTCCCTAATACGCACGCGCGCATGTGAGTATCCGTTTCATTATTTATCTTTGCCCCATATAAAGATTTCACTCAGAAATGAGAAAATAAATCGTGATTTGTTTTGCGATTCACTCGCTTATTTGTATCTTTGCAACGAAAACCTCAAAAACAAAACGAATAAAAGAATGATAAATATGAAACATCTTAGAAGCATACTGTTCGCGGCAGTCGCTATCGTCTGCGGCATCGCAGCCTTCGCGCAGACCGCCAAAAGCCCGCTGCTCGCCCACGAGCAGCAGATCGACGGCATTATCAGCAGCATGACTCTCGAAGAGAAGATCGACATGCTGCACGGCAAAAACATGTTCTCGTCGGCAGGCATCCCCCGTCTCGGCATCGCCGATATGGAGTATGCCGACGGCCCCTTCGGTATCCGCGAGGAGATGGAGCCCCACTCGTGGAACTCCGCCCACCTGACCACCGACTCGGCCACCTTCTTCCCCACAGGCTCGGCACTCGCCGCCACGTGGAGCACCGAGTGGGCCTACAACTACGGACGGGGCATGAGCCGCGAGGCCCGGCTGCGCGGCAAGGACATGATCCTCGGGCCCGCCATCAACATACAGCGCATCCCCACCGGCGGACGCACCTACGAATACCTGAGCGAAGACCCGCTGCTGAGCGGTATGCTCGCCGTTGCCTACACCAAAGGCTCTCAGGACGACGGCACGGCAGTCTGCCTGAAACACTACGCACTGAACAATCAGGAGAACGTCCGAGGCACTGTGGACGTGCGCATCTCAGACCGTGCCATGCACGAGATCTACCTGCGCCCCTTCGAGATGGCCGTGCGCGAGGCCGACGCCTGGGGTGTGATGGCTGCCTACAACAAGGTGAATGGACGCTGGTGCTCGGAGAACGAGCCGCTGCTCACCGAGATACTGCGCCGACAGTGGGGATTCCCCGGCATGGTGATCAGCGACTGGGGCGGCGTGCACTCCACCGTCGATGCCGTCACTGCAGGCATGAACGTGGAGATGCCCGGCAACCGATTCTTCGGCAAGGCCCTGCTCGACTCGGTGAAGGCCGGCAAGGTGAGCGAGGACATTATCAATCAACGCGTACGGGAAATTCTCCGCGTGCGGCTCGCGGTAAAGCCCATTCCCCCTGAGCATGCCAACATAACACCCGTGGGCAACGACGAGGAGATGCTGACAGCCCTGGAGGTGGCACGCCGCAGCATTGTGCTGTTGAAGAACGATCCTATCGTGGGGAAGCACGCCCTGAAAGCGGCAAAGAGCCAGCCCTGGCCCCTACTGCCCATCAACCTGACATCTGTAAAAAGCATAGCCGTCATCGGCGAGAATGCCGTGACGAAGAGGGCCCTCGGCGGCGTGGGTGCCGGCGTGAAGACACGCAAGGAAATCACACCCCTCGAAGGATTACAAGCCGTGCTTGGTGGGGGGATGAAGATCACCTACGCCCCGGGCTACAAGAGTTTCGACCGAGACAGCCGCAATAAACGCCAGGCT
>JAFWTK010000176.1 GCA_017518935.1 Prevotella sp. | reverse complement strand
TCGACGCACGAAAGTTGTCTTTCCGCAACCCTGACTTCCAATCAGCGTGGGTACGCACTCGTTTCCATGCAGCATGTCCATCTGCAGCCAATGGGCAACGGCAGAGCGCAGCCAGATCGTGAGATAGTTCAACTGCTCGGAGGTGATGCCCGGGATGCGTCCAAACACCTTTGCAAGATGGTTCTGTCCGTCCCACTTAGGCAGGTCATTGAGAAACTTCTGCACGGGATTGTGCTCAGGCACCTCTTCCGACTGCACATACTCCGTAATCTCCGTCTTCGGACTGCCCTTCTCCAATATGTTCTCGCGCTTGGCACGAATCACGATACTGTTGAGGGCCGCCTGCGTCAGAGGACGGTAATCCAATTCAGCCTCTTCCGAGGCGATCGAGAGACTGCCGAGGTTGTCGACAGTATTGCCTTCGGCTTTGTTGTCAGCCTTCGGCAAGATGGCGAATTCTACCTTCCCGTTGAGGATGTTTCGGCGGAAACGGTAGTTTTCCATGAGGAACAGCTCGATTGCAAGCGTTCCTTCCTGAGAGGCTCCTAGAGTCTCTGCAGGCATCAAATCACAATTCTGCATTACTTATTATTATATCAAATGTTAATCTACTCCTTCAGGCTATTTCCTTAGTAGTAATAGGGGCGCGCTTTCCACAGCGTGCTTTTCAGAGTGCAAAGATACAAAATAATTTTGAGGTTTGCAAGTATTATCCCCAATATTACCCCAAAAAGTGACGAAATTAACACTATTCGCGTCAAAATCTGTAACTGTTTTTCTGAATGAGGGTCATTACCCGTTTTTTGCTGCTATACTAGGAAAAACTTACTGCCTAACTAATGCCGCAAATTTTCCCCAGTATGGGAACAAAATGGCTCTCTTTTGGCGACTCTCAATATTATACGAATATTTCGATAAGATGGGGCTGGCTATATGAGAGATCATGGGAGGGATAAGGGAGGGATATGGGAGGGATTCCAGACATCCCTCCCATCCCGAAACCCCTTTCTACAAAGGCATTTCCGAAGAAAATGGGAGGGATGGAGTTTTTTCCGTGATGAAACTTCTGACAATCATCGAGCAGTAATCTCAAGGCTAACGAGAACGTATCTCGATACCCACGAGCCGTAAGCTCGTCGCCAGTCTTAGCCGACCTGATCGATGATCGTTGGGAAGCTGATCGTCCATCGGGGCGCAAAGGTTCCTAGCCCCATTGCGCCCATTACGCAATAAGTGCCACTTATCACTGCTATAGAGCCACTAAATTTTCAGGCGAATACTCTAAATTTATTTAACGAAACAGTCAATCCATTGCCTAATTCGTGGTCTCTCTAGCGTGAACGTTGGTGAATGGGTGAAGGTTTAAATCAAATATTTCCATAATATCATCTGACAATTTCGAGGTACGTACCTCGCAGGCATCGAGCTACGTACCTCGACACCCACGACCTACGTAGCTCAACGACTCGCCGCGAGGGCTTGTTTGGAGGCTCCAAACGCTCTCGATTTGTCGATTGAATTAACTCGATTGATGATTTGAGTTAATTCAACGAAAAAAGGATGTCGAGGCCGTTGTTCATCAGATAAATAAAGTTAAAAGGAAGGCTGGGTTCTTTGTGGCTGATGCAACAATAGCGAAAATCCCCGTGAGCACAAATCGTCTCACGGGGATATTCATATCTCTAAGGATTCAGATTACTGGGCTTCGAGGTAGAGCACGCGGCTGCTCCAGTCGCTCTTGAGCGACCACTCGGGGTTGAGGTTGTTGGGGATGTCGAGGCCGTTGTTCATCAGATACTCGCCACTGAAGACCTTACCCTCGATACTCATCGGCTTCACATCGATGCTGTTCAGCTCGTGTACCTTATATAATTTCTTGGCATCGAGACCAGCCATCTTCACCTTTGGCAGATGCTCGTTCTGGAACGACTCCGTCTTCCACCAGTAGAAGACAGACTTGGTCTTCTGCTCATTGACGTACATCATCGAGGCAAGGCCCTTCTTGTCGTATGGAGAAACGAGGCGGTAGATGTCGCCAAACTGCACGATAGGACGAATCTCCTTGTACTCCTTGATGGCCTTACGGCAGAGTTCCTTCTCGGCTTCGCTCATGTTCTTGGGCTGAATCTCCATACCTAAGCGTCCACTCATGGCTACGTCGATACGATATTTCATGGCAGTGGTGCGGAAGACGGTGTGATTCGGTGTGGCAGAGATATGCGAAGCCATCGCGATGGCAGGGAAGAAATACGAGGTACCCCACTGCATATAGATACGCTGCAGGGCATCGGTATTGTCTGAAACCCAGAACTCATCGAAGTAAGGCAGCACACCCCAGTTGGCACGTCCGCCACCAGAGGCACAGGCCTGGATGGTGAGGTCAGGATACTTGGCACGCACCCGCTGGCAAGTCTTCTCCAAACCACGATGATACTCGATATAGAGATGGCTCTGGTCGTTCATCGTCAGGTACTGCGAACCGTGGTTCAGAATCGGCATATTGGCATCCCACTTGATATAGTCGATCTCCGGATATTTCGTCATGAGATTATCGACGACGCTGAACACGAAGTCCTGTACCTTGGGATTGCCCATGTCGAGGATCAACTGCGTACCACCACGCCCCTGCACAGCCTCACGCTTCGGAGCCTTGATGATCCAGTCAGGGTGAGCCTCATAGAGTTCAGAGACAGAGTTGGTCATCTCAGGCTCAATCCAGATGCCGAACTTAATGCCGTGCTTCTTAGCATCGCGGAGCAGTCCCTCGATACCCTCAGGCAGTTTGTTCTTATCTACCACCCAGTCGCCGAGAGAGGAGTTGTCCGTCTTACGGGGATACTTGTCACCAAACCAACCGTCGTCCATCACGAAGAGTTCGCCACCCATCGAGGCAATGTCACCCATCATCTGATCCATGCCCTGCTGGTTGATGTCGAAATAGACACCCTCCCAGGAATTGAGCAGAATCTTACGCTCCTTATTACCGTGAGCCAGCATATACTTGCGGCCCCACTTATGGAAATTGCGGGATACGCCAGAGAGTCCCTGCTGCGAGAAACTGAGGGCTACTTTCGGTGTCACAAAGGTCTCGCCTTTCTTCAGATGATACTCAGAGTTGTCGGGATTGATGCCAGCGAAGAAATAATGATATTCAGTGTCATCCGTCTCCACCTTTAGTTGGTAGTTGCCTGAGTAGCAGAGGGCAGCACCGATGACCTCACCCGTATTCTCCTGACCCTTACCGTTGAGTGAGAACATCACTTCAGCATGATCGGTATGGGAGTTGCGCGAGCCATCCTTATTCTTAATCACCTTCTCGCCAGCGAGGATTGGTTCTTCCACCAACTGAGCCTCGTTGGCCCAAGAGCCATAGAAATGCGAGAGCCACACATCGCCCCTACGGATGGGCAGACAGATAGAGGCAAACTGCGTCAGTGTGACGGGCTTGGCTTCGCCGTTAGTGATTTCTGCCCAAGTCTCAATCATATCTTCCTCCTGATAGGCTTTATAGCAGAGCGTTGCAGATACAGGATATTCTGGATCCTTCAGGGTGATTCGGAGGGTGTTGTCTTTGTTCTCCATCCCTGTCACATACATCGCCGTGGAGAGGTTGCCATCCGAATGTTTCATGGCAAGTGCAGCCTCAGCAGGACAGTTCAGACCGTAGATAGGATAAGCATCCATCCGTCCGTTACGGGGGGTCTGCAAGTGAGCCAAGTCATAGTTGCTGAGTTTCGCACCGAAATAGACATACTGTGGCTGTTTGCCGTTTTCCACGTTAAGTACCATTGTGACATTTTTCGTTTGGACAGTCACCTGCTCTGCCTGCATCGACATCGACATAGTTAAGAGCATTCCCAAAAGCATTCCTTTCTTCATCATGGGTTTTCTTGTTTTTAGTTTTCTTGTCGCAAGGACGGTGCAAACCGAGAGCAATCAAACATATTTGAATTGCCGAGGTGCAGCCCGTTCTCGCACTCATTCGAGTGCAAAAGTACAAAATTATCTGTGATAATCTGTGTAATCTGTGGCTTTTTTTGTACTTTTGCAGCCAAAGTGCAAGAATGAGGTAAACAAATACTATATGAATCTCTTAGATATCATCCTCTTAGCCGTCGCTCTGGCCATGGATTGTTTCACAGTTTCCATCGTCAGTGGGATCATTCTGACACAGAGGGACGGTTCTTTTGTTACACCGACTGATGTAACAAAAGAACCGTCCCTCTGTGTCATCCGAATGGCGTTCCTCTTTGGTTTTTTCCAGGCCCTGATGCCACTGTTGGGCTGGCTGGGCATCAGTCATTTCCAGTCGTATATGGAAGCCTACGACCACTGGATTGCCTTCGGACTGTTAGGTCTCATCGGAGGAAAGATGATCTGGGAGAGTTTCAGTCCTGAGGAAGAGCATCATTTCAATCCCTGTCGTCTGCGTACCCAACTGCTCCTTGCCGTTGCCACCAGCATCGACGCACTGGCTGTCGGCATCTCCTTTGCCTGCACGGGCTATACCGCCCTCAGCCAACTCACCCTACCGCTCCTCCTCATAGGCTTGGTATCCTTTCTCTTCAGCATCATCGGTTACCATTTGGGCCGTTGTTTCGGAAAGACCATCATCCGCCGACTAAACCCCGAACTCATAGGAGGCACCATCCTCATCTTGATAGGCGTAAAGGTTTTAATGTCGCATCTATTACAATAATCATCCAAGAAGCAAAAGTGTAATACACAATATGGTAAAGAAACAAACGTTGCTGATACAGAGCAACTATTTGCCTTTGCCTCCGCTACATACAATTGTTTCCCGTCGGGCGTTCCGACTAGTCCATTAGGCTGGTTAAGCGTCGAGTCGAGCATAACCAGTTGTTTGCCTCCAGGTGCCAGATAATACAAGCCCTCCGCCACATCGTGATAAGGGATGCCGTTCACTTTATTGTTATTCCTTATTAATATATCACAAAACTTGGGGCAAATTTAGTAATAATTCCGCAATTATTTGTATCATTGCCGATATCTTTAATAAGATTTGTGATAACATCACTTTATTAACATAAAACTTTAGACTTATGAGTAATCCTCTTTTCAACATCCAGTACGGCCTGTTCGTTATCACGACTTGTGACGCAGGCAAGGACAATGGCTGCATCAGCAACACCGTCGCTCAGGTGACGGCACAGCCTAACCGTATCTCAGTAGCCCTGAACAAGGGTAACTTCACGACCGGGCTCATCCAGCACTCGGGTAAGTTCACGGCCTCCATCCTCAGCGAGGCTGCCGACTTCGAACTGTTTAAGCACTTTGGTTTCCAAAGCGGACGTACGGTCGATAAGTTCGACGGCTTCAAGGATTGTCGTCGCGTCGCCAACGGCACACTGGCCATCACGCGCGGCACCAATGCCTTCATCTCGGCTGACGTGGAGCAGGCTATTGACCTTGGCACGCACATGCTTTTCGTAGGCTCCGTCACGGAGATGGAAGTGCTCGCCGACGTGCCATCGGCTACCTATAATTATTATCAGCAGCACATCAAGCCGAAGCCCCAGCCCGTGGGGCAGACCGCAGAGGGTAAGACCATCTGGCGCTGTTCCATCTGCGGCTACGAGTACGTGGGCGAGGAACTGCCCGACGACTTCACCTGCCCCATCTGCAAGCATCCCGCCTCGGACTTCGTGAAGGTCGCTGCCGCTGAGCCTGATGCTCCCGCCACGAACAAATACGCCGGCACCCACACTGAGAAGAACCTTGAGGCCGCCTTTGCCGGTGAGTCGATGGCCCGCAACAAATACACCTATTACGCCTCCGTGGCCAAGAAGAACGGCTACGAGCAGATTGCCGCCCTCTTCCTGAAGACCGCTGAGAACGAGAAGGAACACGCCAAGTTGTGGTTCAGACACTTAGGTGGACTGGGCAGCACTGCCGAGAACCTGCTGCACGCTGCCGAGGGCGAGAACTACGAGTGGACTGACATGTACGACCGCTTCGCCCGCGAGGCCGACGAGGAGGGGTTCCACGAACTGGCAGAGCAGTTCCGTGGCGTAGCAGCCATCGAGAAGCACCACGAGGAACGCTACCGTGCTCTGCTGCGCAACGTCGAGACTGCCGAGGTGTTCCGCAAGGCGGGTGTCAGCGTCTGGGAATGCCGCAACTGCGGCCACATCGTCATCGGCACCGAAGCCCCCAACGTCTGTCCCGTCTGCTTCCATCCGCAGGCATACTTCGAGATTAACGCTGAGAACTATTGACATGAGGAAGCAACTGGCACTATTGGCAGTATGCCTAATGACGGTTCTTGCCTGCAGTGCGTATGACTGGCGTGTAACAAAGGTTTTATTTTAGGACGATTTGCGTTAATTCTCCAAAAACCATTGTTCTTTTCAACTTTTTTTGTATCTTTGCGACAAAGTCGCGAAGATACTGCCACTCGGAAGAAAAAACAAACGAGTTTATTTTGTTCTTCGCTCGTTTTTTCGTATCTTTGCACCCGACAATCGGTTCACCTTTAGGTGACTAATAGGGAATCGGGTGGAAATCCCGAACAGACCCGCTGCTGTGAGTCGTCTTTTTCGGCGCAAACACATCGTCACTGAGATTATCGGGAAGACGTTTGCTGCCAGACGACAAGTCAGAAGACCTGCCGATTTGTCTTGATCGTTTGCCTGTCTCTGGGATTAGACGGCAACGAGGAAATAGAGAGGTGAAGAAGTGAAAAGTGAAAGGTATGGGATAGGTATCTGCGTGAAGCGGTGGCGGATGGTGCTGCTGCTACTTTTCACTTTCCACTTTTCATCTCTTTCTTCTATTGCTCAGAGCAAGTTGGACTCCGTACAGCACGTTCGGGAGATTGTCGTGGTGTCAAGACCTGCGATGCGGGAGGTGGTACCCAGTCAGAAACTCAACGGTGAGATGCTGGAGAAACTGAACTCCCACTCCGTGGCCGATGCCCTGCGTTATTTCTCTGGCATCCAGTTGAAGGACTATGGCGGTGTGGGGGGTATCAAGACGGTGAATATCCGTTCGATGGGTACGCATCACTTAGGCATCTCCTACGACGGGGTGCAGTTGGGCAATGCCCAGAACGGACAGATAGACCTGGGACAGTTCTCGCTCGACAATGTGGAGGAGATCACTCTCTACAATGGTCAGAAGAGTGCCATCTTCCAACCCGCCTCCGACTTCGGGAATGCAGGAGCCATCTATATCCGTACGAAGGCACCTGATCTCTCCATACAGAATTATCGGTTGAAGTTCAAGGCGCAGTATGGAAGCAGTGATATGTTCCGATTCTCGACTCTCTGGGAACAGAGACTTTCTGAAGCAGTGAGTTCTTCAGTAAGTGCGGGGTTCCTGACAGCCAGTGGAAAGTATAAGTTCCGTTACGAACGGCGCTATCCGAACGGTGAGACTGCCTGGGACACAACCGCCGTGCGTCAGAACGGCGATATCCATGCCGAACGTATCGAGGCAAACCTCTTCGGACGACTGGATCAGGGTGGTTGGCAGGTGAAGGGTTATCTCTATAACTCTGCCCGAGGCATCCCTGGGGCCATCGTCAACAACGTGTGGCGAAGAGGAGAGCGCCAACAAGACCTGAACACCTTTGTGCAGGCGGCCTTCGACAAGAACATCGGCAACGGGTTCAGTACCCGTTGGCTGGCGAAGTACGCCTACTACAACACCCACTATGTGAATAAGGACTCCACACAACTGCCCGTTGACAACCGCTACAAGCAACAAGAGTTCTATCTCTCCACCGCCAACGTGCTGGAACTGCTACCCAACTGGAGTGCCTCGCTGAGTTACGACTTCAAGTGGAACAAACTCAATGCCGACACCTATCATTTCGCCTTCCCGACACGCCTCTCCAACCTCGTGAGTCTGGCTACTGCCGTCGATTACAAACACCTGAAGGCACAAGGCTCCGTGCTCGCCACCTTCATCCACGATAAGACACATCACGGAAGTCATTCGCTCTCGAAACTCACCCCTGCCCTCTTCGTGAATATCTATCCCTTCCGAGGCACGTTCTTCTCGATGCGGGCCTACGTGAAGAAGAGTTTCCGCATGCCCACCTTCAATGACCTCTACTATACCGATATGGGTAATGCCAACCTCGTGCCGGAGAGTGCCTTGCAGTACGATGCAGGCGTCACCCTCAACAAGCACTTCGAGCATGGTGTCATCCGTCATGCGGAGATGCACTTCGATGCCTATTATAATACGGTACACGACAAAATCGTGGCCTACCCCAAGGGACAGCAGTTCCGTTGGACGATGCTCAACCTGGGCAAGGTGCATATCAAGGGCATTGATGTGGAGGCAGAGGCAGACTTCCAGATTGGCAAGGATCTGGTGGCTACAGCCCGCGCCCAATACACCTACCAGGATGCACGAGACGTGACGGACCCCGATGATAGTTATTACAACGACCAGATACCCTACATCCCCTGGCATTCCGGCTCTGCCATCCTCGGTCTCAGTTACAAGAACTGGGATCTGAACTACTCGTTTATCTATGCAGGCGAACGCTACGACGAACAGGAGAATATTCTCTATAACCACATGGAACCCTGGTACACCAGCGACCTGAGCCTTGTCTGCCGATTCCAATGGCAGAAGGTGCTCTGGAGGGCGCAACTGGATGTCAATAATATCCTAGACCAGGACTACGAGGTTATTGTCAACTACCCCATGCCGGGTCGTAACTATGCCGTCACTTTAAGTGTTGAGATATGAAACGACTATTGCTTTATATATGGCCCCTCCTGATGCTCGCCTCTTGCAGAGACGATGTGATGGTGGTACCGATGGAGAATATCAACACTGGTGGCAAGACGGTGAAGAGTGAGGTCATCGGGATGTACCTGCTCAACGAGGGGAATATGGGTTCCAACAAATCAACCCTCGACTACCTCGACCTCTCGGGAAATGACGAGACGGTACATTATTACAGAAATATCTATTCCGAGAGAAACCCCACTACGGTAATGATGCTGGGCGATGTAGGCAACGACTGTCAGATATACGGTTCCCGTCTTTGGCTCGTCATCAACTGCTCCAACAAGGTGGAGGTGGCCCGTGCCGAGGATGCTGTCAGAATCGGAAAGGTGGACATCCCTAACTGTCGCTATGTGACGTTTAAGGATGGTTTTGCATACGTCTCGTCGTATGTCAGTCCTGTCTATGGCGATGGCACATCGCCCTTAGGAATGGTCTATAGAGTAGATACACTTTCATTGCAGAAGACAGACTCCTGTACTGTCGGTTACCAGCCCGAAGAGATGGCCATCATCGGCAATCATCTTTTCGTTGCGAATAGCGGAGGCTATCAGGGGATGACGGGACGGGGCTATGAGAGTACGGTGAGTGTGATAGACCTCAAGACGATGCAGGAGACAGAAAAGATAGAGGTGGCCCCCAACCTGCACCATGTGAAGGCCGACAAATACGGACAACTCTGGGTGACAGCCCGAGGCAACTATACCAATGAAACAGGCAGTCTCTGGTGGCTGACAAAGGATGCTAATGGCAAGATGCAGGTTGGCGGACACCTGGACCAGGCCGTCAGCGACCTGTGTATCGTGGGTGACTCGCTCTATTTCTACGGCAGTCAGTGGAGCGAGGTGACGATGAAGAATACCGTCACCTACGGCATCATCAATGTACGTACCCACCAGATTGTCACCAACAGCCTCTCCACTGCCCCGGAGATCCAGAAGATCCGTATGCCCTATGGCATCATCGTGAATCCCATTCACAGGGACTTCTACCTGATGGATGCCAAAAACTATGTTTCCAGCGGTGAACTGCTGCACTTCCTCCCCGACGGCACCTTCGACTGGAAGGTGAAGACTGGCGACATACCCGCTCACGCAGCGTTCCGATTTAAATTAGGAATTAGGAATTAGAAATTAGGAATTATGATTACCGTGCTATCGAATAACAGGACAAAAATGATGGTAAGGGTATTGGCGGTTTTACCTCTTTACCTTTTTACCCTTTTACCCTTATCTGCTCAGCGGATGGACGATGTAACGGTACACTCTAAATATATCCAGGCGGTAGATGAATACCGTCCGGCTCCCAGCCAGTATGTCAATGATGTACCAGAATATGAAGAGGGGGATACGGAAGCCGATATGATCCGTAAGTGTAACGAGAATGTGGCAGGACTGGGACCATTGGATTCACATGTCATCGCCCTTGGCGGCTGGGGCGGCTATATCACCTTCCACTTCGACCACTCCATTGCAAACCTCCCAGGACAGCGCGACTTCGCCGTCTGGGGCAATGCCTATCAGGAGATGAGAAAACTCGTCTTCGGCGGCATGAACGAGGCGGGTGTGGTGATGGTGTCAAGGGATGTCAACGGCAACGGTCTGCCTGACGACCCCTGGTATGAGATCAGTGGCAGTTGTGACGTGGATAGTATAGGAAAAGTCGATTATAATTATGAAGTCACCTACCACAAGAACCCGATGGGAGATATCCCCTGGACGGACAATCGTGGCAATAGTGGCACCATCGACCGTAACCACTACCACACACAGGAGTATTATCCCCAATGGCTCCCCGACGGACTGACGTTCCGGGGCACCCGTCTGCCCAACAATATGCAGAACCTATCTGATAAAGTTGATAGCGGCTGGAGCCCCTATTACTATGTGCTTATCGGCTTCCGCTATGGCTATGCCGACAACCTGCCCAATTTCACCGACAATGCCAATGCTACCTCTTATAATTATGAAGGCTGTGGCATCGATATCTCCTGGGCTGTCGATGAGAACCGCCAGCCTGTCCACCTCGACTTCATCGACTTCGTCAGAGTCTATACCGGTTTGAACCAGAAGTGTCCCCAGCCCGAATGGTGGGGTGAGACCTCTACGGAGTTTGCCGGTGCTGAGGATATCCACCTCGAAGCCTCACTTCAGGCCATCCGCTCAGCACAGGAGATGGCCCGCAAAGCCGATGTTGACGGAGACGGACACATCACAGCCAGCGACATCACTGCCATCACCAGTGTGATGATTGGCCATCCAGACAGAATCACTCGCGAAGCAGCCGACGTCAACGGTGACGGAAGCGTGACAGTGGCTGACATCATCGCCGTAGTCAATATGATCTATAGTCAACTTTATTAATAAACATGTTTCACTCTAAAACAAAACAGTTATGAAAACAAACAAATTTTTCGCACTTGCCACCATCGTATGTGGTTTTGCAATGTCAATGACTTCTTGTAATGAGAAAGACAATCCTGTAGATGGTGAAAAGACCACTGCCACCATTGGTTTCGAGGGAGCAACTCTTAATGCCCAGGGATTCTGGTGTGGTGAGGTTAATGACAATGGAATAGACAACGGATGGGGTGGAATGGCCTATCCCTGTATCTATAAAGAAAGCGGTGCAGAATTCAACACAACATTTAGTGTCACTTACTGGTCTGGCTATGCCATCTCTAACCGTACACAGACAGGTTTTGCATTTGGCGACTATACTCCTGAAGGAATGCCTGACCAGTTCAATAATGTCACTGGAAAGGCACATGGCGGCAAGAACTTCTGCGTAGTTCAGACCTATGGTGAGACCATCAACCTGAATGGTGCTACCGTTAAGGGTTTCTGGTATACTAACAGTAGTTATACCGCTGATGCATACGTTAATGGTGATGGTATGACACCTGGTAAGTTTGAGGCCGACGACTGGTTCAGGTGTGTACTCTATCCTACTCCAGTTGAGGGTGTTGGTGGTGCACGCTACGAGATCTACCTTGCAAAGGATGGCGACTATGTAAAGGACTGGCAGTATTGCGACCTTAGCAATGTGGATGCCTTCAAGAATATCAAGAGCATCTCATTCGCTTTCGAAGGCACTAAGGCCAACGACTGGGGTGTAACCACACCTGCCTATATCTGTATCGACGATATTGAAATCGAAAAGTAAAAGACTTTGAAATACGTTAAGTTACTATTTCTGGTGACATTGTTCTCCGCCTGCAAGGGGGGCCAGACCTCTTCTGTGCAGGCCGAGGGCGACACCGTCACCTTCAAGTACGCCACCCTGCTTAGTGTCGTGAGATACGATGGCTATGTGGTGGCGTCACTTCAAAACCCATGGAAAGAGGGGATGACGCTGCATCGGTATGTGCTCATCCCCTCCGACCGTGAGGTTCCGCCGCATATCCCCAGCGGCACGATTATCCGTACTCCCTTGCGTCGCTCCATGATGTTCACTACCGTCCATTGCGCCATGCTGATGTCGCTGGGACAGGAAAACAGCATCTCTGGCGTAGCCGACCTGAAGTACATCAAGATACCTTGGATTCAAGAACAAGTCAGAAAAGGCAAGATCGCCGATGTGGGCGACGGACTCAGTCCTGTGGTGGAAAAAATCATCGACCAGCGGCCTGATGCCATCTTCCTCTCTCCCTTCGAGAATAGCGGCGGCTACGGCAAACTCGAAGAGATAGACATCCCCCTTGTGGAGTGCGCCGAATATATGGAAAAGACACCCTTAGGCCGTGCTGAATGGCTGCGTTTCTATGGTATGCTCTTTGGCTGCGAGCAGAAGGCCGATAGTCTGTTTAAAGAAGTCGATAAGCACTATAATGCCCTAAAAGTGCTGGCAGGAAATCACGGGGACAGGTCGCGTGATTCGCTCGGCACGAGCGATCATAGACCTGTCCCCATGATTCCTTCCGTCCCTCTCGACAAGGTGACCGGCAGTGTCTGGTATGTGCCAGGCGGTCAGAGCACCATCGGTCAGATGATTCAGGACGCAGGCGGTGACTACCCTTGGGCAAAGGATGAGCACAGCGGTTCCGTATCCCTTCCCTTCGAGGCTGTCTTGGAGAAGGCGGGCGAGGCTGATGTCTGGCTCTTCCGCTACAGCAGTGACCACGACATCACCTATGCAGAACTTAGTGCTGAACATCACGGCTACGACCAGTTCAATGCCTTCCGCCAGAAGAATGTCTATGGCTGCGATGTCGAACGCTCCCCGTTCTACGAGGAATCCCCCTTCCGTCCCGACTGGCTTCTCAACGACTTCATCCGCATCCTCCATCCAGAACTCCAGGGTCTTGACCCCCTCCGCTATTACAAGAAACTGTAAGTCTTGCCTATTCCGTTGGTGTGTGAGCCTTGCAACGATCCGTATAGAACTGTCGGAAGTCAGACCATCTGTAATAGGGATACATGTCTGATGGTAGTGGGAGACTGGCCTCACTTCCATTCAGCAGGCACTTGACAAGAATCTCATCCGATGCCTTTTTTCCACGATATAATACTAGTTGGATATTCGAAGCCTTGCAAGTCTGCCAGTTCTGGTAGATATTCTTCACCTCATACGGATCCTCAGGATCACTGTCGGCACCATTGATACCCATGAGAATGTGGAGCGGCCCTAAACGGTCGTCATGTCCAAAGCGCAGGTCGGCAATGTGGTCGCTACTACCGTCGAGTACAGCATCGGCTTTCTTGATGATATCCTGCAAGATGGGAATCATCCTATATTGGAGAGGAAACAGCCATGAGTAGGAGCCCAGGTTGGAGTTTTCCCATCGGTCGGCTATATCCTTGTCGGTGACGAGGTTGCCCATCATACCCTCATGGCCGATGTTGGGCAGCGAAGTATAGAGGTTAATGAAGTTCTCGCCAATATGGTGCACGCTGCCAGGCAGTCCCTCGGTACTGGTGAAGGCACGCTTGACGATTGTTTCGTCCAAGTTGTCTGTGTATTTGAACTGGTCGCGGTTCTTCTCGTAGCGTGGCTTGTCGCTGGGGAAATCGCGACGGGCGGGATTCTGGCGGTCGTCAGGTACGACACCGTCGAGGGTGAAACGCGATGACTGCTCACGGATCTCTATCTTTGGATTGCACTGTACCAGTTCCTGACAGAAAGCCGACATGCTGAGCACACAGCGGCCCGACAGCGAGGCAATAGCCAGCACATTTCCGCCATTCTTAAATACCTCCGGGAAGTTCTGGTACATCGTCCGCGCAATGCGCTGGTGTTGCTCCCAACCCAAATCTGTCAATTCGCTAACACCTGTGGACAGTTCCTCCTTGGCGGCCTCGAACTTCGTATAGAACTGTTCGCCTTCGGCCGTGAGTTGATGCTTGCGATGGGCATTGGTCAGCAAACTGTCCATTTCCCGATAGAGAAATGCGTTCCAGTAATAGCGCGAACCATGCCGTCCGTAGTGGCTGATATAAAACGGTTTGTAACCACGTGGTGCCTTCGTCAGCGGAGCCTTCGCGAAGGCATAGGGATAATCGGTACCATAAGCCTTCTTAGGGTCGGATTTGAGTTGGTCGAACACGTTTGTCTGCTGTGCCCAGGCTGACAAGCCCAGTACCACAAATGTCATTAATGTCAAAAACTTCTTCATCATTCAATCTATTTAAATTTAACACTACTATTCTCAATACGCCTGGCCTTGTTTTCAGATGCCTCAGAGAGTTTCCCTTTCAGATAGGCCTCAATAATCAGTCCAGCCATCGGTGCAGCCAAGTCAGCACCGAAGCCGCCATGCTCCACATAGACGGCAATGGCTATCTTCGGATTGTTCATCGGTGCAAAACCGATAAAGGCGGAATGGTCCTCGCCGGGATTCTCGATAGTACCCGTCTTGCCACAGATGGGATAGGTGGTCTTTATGCCTGTAGCCGTCCCTTTCTCCACAGCGAGGCGCATACCCTCTACGACGGGGGCATAGGCCTCTTTCGCGACCTTTGTCTGTCGTTTGGTCAGATAGCGCTGGTTCATTGTCTCCTTATGGATATGAGGCACATAGTACCAACCCCGATTGGCAATCGTGACAGCGAGGTTGCAGAGTTGTAGAGGCGTACAGGTGACGTCTCCCTGTCCCATGCCAGCCCACCAGATGGTCTTACCGTCCCAGCCGTCCTTATATCGACGGTTCAGGTAGTCTACACCTGCCAACAGACCGCCCTGTTCGCCTGGGATGTCAATATGCATAGGTCCGCCTAATCCCATCGACTGCATATAACTGCGCCAGGTGGTGATGGCCTCCTCTTTCGACTCATACACGAAATCGTCATTGATCATCGAACCGAAGTTCACGATGAACCAGGTGTTACAACTCTGCGCCAGCGCATCTTTCAGGTCCAGTGGCGAACGGTGCTTGTGGCAGCCCACCTTAATGTTTCCGTCGGTGATGCCGCTGTTACATTCCATCTTAGTGTCAGGCGTGACGATACCCTCCGACAACAGCGTCAGAGCCTGAGCCGTCTTGAAGGTCGAGCCTGGTGCCTGCGGCTTACCGATGGCCTGTCGCACGTCATATCCCTGTGGGGTGTTCGTCGCCAGACAGATAATCTCGCCGTTCTCAGGGTTGATGGCTACAATGCTGCCCGTTTTCCCTTTTAGCAGACGTTCGCCCAACTGCTGCAACATCGGTCTTACCGTCAACGGCCCGTCTTTTGGCAATCCCTGTGCCCATATCGGAACGATTTTGAGAAGAATCAAAAAAACGAATAACAATCCTCTTTTCATTTGGGTATGACGTAACAAAAAAGGTGGGAACTATTTAAGGGCTTTGTCAACGCTACCTGCATCAAGGAGGCGCTGCTTGGCCTCCTCATAACTCAGTCCAAGGGAGTCTTGAAGCATCCGTGTGCCACGATCCACAAGTTTGGCATTTGTCAACTGCATCTTGACCATGCGATTGCCCTCGACACGGCCCAGACGGATCATCAGCGAGGTGGAAATCATGTTCAGCACCATCTTCTGAGCCGTTCCGCTCTTCATGCGACTGGAACCAGTGACGAACTCCGGGCCTACGATGGTCTCAATGGGATATTCTGCAGCCTGAGCAAGAGGGGTATTGGGATTGCTGGTGATACAACCCGTCAGCAGACCGTTTCTGTGGGCTTCCCTGACAGCGCCGACGACGTAAGGTGTCGTGCCTGAGGCTGCGATGCCTATCACGGTGTCGTCTGCCGTGGGATGGTAAACCTGCACATCCTCCCAGCCCTTCTCCGTGATGTCCTCTGCCTTCTCGACAGCGTGGCGCAAGGCACGTTCTCCACCTGCGATGATGCCAATAACCCAAGTGTCAGGCACACCGAAGGTGGGAGGGAGTTCGCTGGCATCAAGTACACCCAATCGTCCGCTGGTACCAGCCCCCACATAGAAGAGTCTTCCGCCCCGTTTCATTCTTGGTTCGATGGCTTCTACCAAGGCCTCTATCTGCGGAAGAGCCTTCCGCACAGCCTCTGCCACCAGCGCATCCTCATCGTTGATGTGCTGCAAGAGTTCGGCTACCGACATCTGTTCCAGATGATCGTAGTGCGACGGTTGTTCTGTAATCTTGTTGTCCACCGATGCAAAAGTACAAAGAATAATTCAACCGTCCAAGAAAAACGAGGAAAAGATTGACTATTCGTTGAGATGCAGGCGCAGGCCGAATTCAATGGAAGGGGCCAGAGGATGCTCCTTATAATAATGTTCGAGCGAAGTGCCATCGTCAAAGAAATAACCGAGCGAAGGTTCGAGATAGACACCAAGTTTGGGGATGAAGGTGTATTCTGCTCCTGCTGCCGCATTGACTGACCACTGCCAAGGTTTCTTGCTGGTGCTGCCAACTTCCAAGTCGGCACGCACACATTTTTCTACCATCGCCCCACCAGAGAGATAGAAACGGACATGACTTGTTGACCACAATTGCCAGGCAAGGCCAACAGGAATGCCAAGATAGTGCAGTTTCTGATTGTAGTGGATGTTGGGATAAAGCGGGATGCTGAACTCTGAAGAAAGACGAGTATAGTTGATACCACTGAGCAACGCCAGATGCGGATTAAGTTGATACTGCACACTCACTCCGAAGCGCACAGGGAGGTGGTGCTTCGAGACGAAGTCGGTATTGGTATAGGAATTGGTATAGGAATTAGTATAGGAATTATAGTGAGGTTTTTCGTTGATGACATTTGCTATACTATCATCAAAACCTAGATAATACTCGTGGTCGTTTGCTACACTATTATCATAATACAGATAATACAGGCGGTCTGTTCGCACGGAGTTGTTGGCAGCAAGCAGTCCGCCAGAGGCATTTACGCCCACAGACCATTTGTTAGTTTGATGTTTGAAATTTGCGCTAGGCTCTGCCGCTTTACTTGGCAAAGATGTTTGAAATTTATGATTACTCTGCTGCGTAGATTGTTTGGCCTCAGCATTCTCTTTTAATTCCAAGTTCTCAGTTTGCTGAGGCTCATCAGGTACCTGCTCGACTGCTGTTGTTTCAGATGATGGCTCACTAGGGGTGTCACCCTCGTGTGAGACAAACCTCACAGCAGGGCCTGACCCCCTATGAGCCGACCTCTTGTGAGTCTCTTCTTTCGCCAAAAGATTGGGTTGCACATCCTCATTCAGCAGTTCTGGCTGCTCTTGCCGAGATAGAGAGTCAGAAGTAGCAATCTGTGCCTGTTTTGGAGCAGTATCCAACTCCTGAGTCTGATAGACAGCGAAGAACCCCACAAGCACCAGTATCCCTGCTGCTGCCGCCCAGTACCAACGCTTAGCGACTGATTTACGGACAGGCTCTGGCGAGAGTCCCATCTGCTTGCAGATATCGTCCCACAGCCCTGGAGGTGGATCCATCTGATGACCCTCCAACTTGCGTTTCATGTCGTCTATCCAGTTCTCTTTCATCATTTACCGTTTGTTAGTTCTTTGATTCGCTTGGCCAATAGTCGCTTTGCATAATAGAATTGTGAGCCTGAGGTGCTTTCTGTGATACCCAGCAGTTCTGCAATCTGCTTGTGAGAGTAGCCTTCGAAGACGTAGAGGTTCACCACCGTTCGATAGCCGTCAGGCAGTTCGCTGATCAGTTGGTGGAGCGCGTCTGGCGAAAGGCGTTCTGTTTGTGGCTCATCATCATCCAAGAGTGTCTCTTCCTCATGACTCTCCAAGAAGAGCAGTTTCTTTCGTCTTCGCAGAAACGTGAGTGCCTCGTTCGCCACCACTCGTTTCATCCAGCCCCTGAGGGCTTCCTCACTACGATATTCGATGGTCGGGAGCGATGTGAATATCTTCACAAAACTGTTCTGCAGCACATCCTTTGCATCTTCCCCGGAAGGCACATAGCGGTAGCAGACCGATGACAGTTCCTCGACGTACATCTGATAGAACTGGCTCATCGCCCTTTGACTTTCAGTCTTCATCCGTCGCGACTCGGCAGTCTGCAAACAAGTTTGCGACTGCCCTCGCTGCTCCGTCTGTTGGTCTTTCTGCCGTATGCGCTCAACGAGTTGTTCGACCATTTTTCTTGTCTTCTACCTTATTAATTCCAAAAATACGGAAATCTTGTATAGATTCTCATATATTTATGATTCTTTAACGCTTTGCCATACAAGATTTCTGCTTTTCTTGCATTACATTTGCAGAAAGAATTAATAATGCAAGCAAAACAAACAAGGATGAAAAAAAACATTTTCTTATGGATGGGCGCAGTGATGCTCATACTAAGCAGTTGTTCTACCAACGACAGCATTACAGAATCTATTTCACTTTCGAAGGTCTCGCATAGCGAATGTGCAAACCATTCATCACGGACACGTGGCGAAGATAAAAACCCGTTTGCATCTAAACTAAAACTGACATATAATAAGGCTGACCAGACCATTACTGGTGAGTATATCAACTATATACTGAGTTGCGACTATACCGATGCAGGCATCAACATTGAACAGGATGCTGACGGTACGCTCGTGTTGAACCCTTGGAACAAAGCCGAGAATTTGGTGGACTGCATCTGCAACATCAACATCTATTTCACCATCCGTAATGCTACCATGCAGAACTACCACTTGGTGCTGAATCGTCGTACTGTCACTGTCGTAGATCCAGATGGCTCGAAACACCAAGAGACATGGACTGACTACGATGGCTACATCTCCTTCAAGAATCAGAATGTGATTACAATTGACTTATCTTCAACAGAAGAAATTTTCAAGTCTTTGAATAAAGATGATATCAACACACTCCAAATCAACAATAGTGATAATGATGATACAGAAAAATACTCTGTGACAAACAACCATTTTTATATCGACAAGATGCCTATTTTGGAAAATAATTGTCCTAGATTTATTTTTCATTGTGGTATAGAAAAGTCACTTGAGTTACGAGAACTGATAATCCGAATTATAGGTGTCAAGCAAGACATAGGTGCATTTCAAGTGGGAGAAACATTACAGTTGAACCAGTTTAATGCCAGTTTGAAGCCAATTGAAGAGTGTGCCACCACACAATATGGAGCCACGAAAGGATGTATCAAACTGGTGAATAAGAAAAAGGTTGGCGACAAAGACGTATTAACCTTCCAAATCATCGATCTGGCTTTCGAAAAGGGTTACACCATCAACGGCGCTGTGGATTTCGAGTATGAGGGAACCGTGTATTGAATAACATATAGCAAAGATGAAAAAGAATAGTTTTTTATGGATTAGTGTACTCCTGCTGATGCTGGCAGGATGTAGCAGTAGTGATGACATCGAAATTAATGACAATACTATTCTGGGCTATTGGGAGTATACAAATCCTATTGATAGCCGAGGAGGTCTGTTGTTTACCTCAGATGGTGAAATCAAGTATTGGGAATATTCTTTACTTCCAGGTACAGGACAGTATTCGGAAAGACCCTGGGGCTATTTCTGGTTTGATGACGATGGAACGTTGAATATACAAAATCGCCCTCAAGATTCTGACCCCAATCCCGATGATATGTATTACAAAGTCATGAGCCTGACCAAAGACCGATTGGTGATTCGCCTTTTTGGCGGCTTTGCAGGAACTCCGCTTGAAAAAGGGACTGATGTTGTGTATATGAAAACAGATAAACCATACTAACAATAATTTACAATGAAAAAAATCAGTAAACTATTGGGATTGGCAGCCATCGTGCTGAGTGGTGCGATGCTGTCGTGTTCCTCATCAGAGGAAGAGAGTATCGACTTGGGTGAGGCCAAGCAAGTGGTGAACATGCTGTCGGATCCACAGCCGATACAGTTGGCACCAGAGCAAAGGATATTTGCCAACGACAATAACCAATTTACACTGAGATTCCTGAAGACAGTCAATGATGTGGACCAGAGCGGCAAGAGTTTTATCTACTCGCCACTGAGCATCACCTACGTCTTAGGAATGGTGAATGATGCAGCTGAAGGAGAGACAGAGCGAGAACTGGAACAGACTTTAGGTTTCCACGAAGGAGGCATCCAGGCCGTCAACGACTACTGTAAGAAACTCATCGAAGGTCTGCCTAAGGTGGATGAGAAGGTGACGCTGGATATCGCCAATGCCATCTTCCTGAACAAAGATTACACCCTGAAGCCGCAGTTCGAGCAGGATATGCAGACCTACTATAATGCCAAAGCCGAGGCACTCGACTTCTCAGCATCCAGTACCCTCAATCATATCAATGGCTGGTGTAACGAGAAGACCAACGGCATGATACCCACCATCCTTGACGAAGTGGATCCCATGATGGTATCCTATCTGCTCAATGCTATCTATTTCAAGGCAGACTGGGCCTCGAAGTTCGACCAGAAGAATACGAAGGAAGAGACCTTCACCACAGAGAAAGGCAGCACCACCCTACCCCTAATGCACCAGAACGTGCTGATTAGTTATCTGAAAACCAACTCTTATTCTGCTGTTATCCTACCATATGGTTCTGGACTTTGGAACATGACTGTGTTGTTGCCAGAAAAGGGGAAAACGACAGACGATGTCATTAAAGAGATGACACAAAGTAGTTTTTTTAATAATCCTGGTTGGTGCGAAACAGGAGGAAACTACTTCGAAGGCTATGAAGTGGATTTGAAATTGCCACGTTTTGAAACAAGTTCGGATACAGACTTATTAGAGGGTGGACTCGTGAGGTTAATGCAAAAGATGGGCATCAAGTTGGCCTTCGACTCTTATTATGCAGAAATTCCTAATATGTGTGACAGACCTGTCTATATTGATATGATGCGTCAGAAGGCTAAGATCAAAGTGAATGAGGAAGGTTCTGAAGCCGCTGCTGTTACTGTGGTTGGCGTTAAAAATGAGTCAACGGTTCAAGAACCTATTAAGTATCCCAAGGCTACCTTCCATGCCAATCGTCCCTTCGTCTATGTCATCGGTGAAGCCTCTTCTGGCGTTATCCTCTTCGTAGGAAAATATACTGGCAGATAAAAAACAGTACTAAGCGAAACAGGGGAAAAGACTAGGGGTAACAGGGAGAAAGGCACGTCCTAACAGGGAACGAGACTAGGGTTAACCAGATTCGGGCGGGTGCTCCAATATATCAGGGCGGGCGCCCTGATATATTGGAGCACCCGCCCAGATATATGCGAGCGGTCGGCAAAATCCGATTTTATATCCCCTAATACTACTTGTAGTATTATTCCTCTGCGAAGGCAGCGGCTTCTGCCTCAGCGATGATATCCTCACGGGATTTCTCCATGTGAGTGATGTGGGAGAGATCTAAGTCATCATCGGAAAGAATCTCTGATATCTCTGGAGTCTCTGGAATTTTATTGGATTGAGAGACCTCCTCTAAGTCCTCCTGGCTACCATCTCCTGTCTCCTGACTCCTAATCAAGAAATCCTGCTGTTCCTTCTCAGGATCAGGCACAGACATTGTGGGCTCCTCCTCCATCTTCGTGCGGTCAGACTTGGCCTTGAAGATGGCATCGATGAACTGCGGCTCACGCTTCAGTTTCTGGAGTGTATCCTTCGAAGCCAGTTGCTGGGCCTCCTTCTTGGAATAGCCAGAGCCTTTCTCACCCTCTACGCCTTCGAGCAGTACCTGGAAACTGAAGACAGGACTGCCATTATCGTCTTTCTTCTGTTTCAGCATCCGATACTCCATCCGCACCTTGTTCTTCTGGCTCCACTCCAGGAGTTTCGACTTGAAGTTGACTTCCTTGAAGGCCACCTTGTCGAGATTGATGTATTTGCCCAGCACTCGATTCTCCCAGAACCACATACAGATATCATAGCCCCGATCCAGATAGATGGCTCCCACCAAAGCCTCGAAGGCATTGCCGCCCACGTAACTGTTGTGCGAGTTGCTATGGCCGGCTGAGAGAATGAGTTGCGAGAGCCCCATCTCGTTGGCAAGTTTACCCAGCGTCTCACGGGAAACAAGTTTCGAACGGGTATTCGTCAGGAAACCCTCGCGCTTACCCTCATAGTGGTGATAGACAATATGACCAACTGCTGCATCGAGGATGGCGTCCCCAAGAAACTCCAGTCGCTCATTATTCAGCGGCTTGCCCTTGTCGTTGCGCCTGCCGATACTCTTATGCATCAGAGCCTGACGGTAGTACTCGATATTGTGGGGATAGAAGCCCAGTATCTCGTAGAGAGCCGAAAAAAGCTCCTTTTCCTTACGGAAAGGGAGCCTTATTCTGTCAATGATATTATTAATCCACATACTTCTTGAATACCACACAAGCATTGTGGCCACCGAAACCGAAGGTGTTGCTAAGTCCGGCACGCACCTCACGCTTCTGGGCCTTGTTGAATGTGAAGTTCAGGTTGTAGTCGATCTCGGGATCCTCATCGCCCTCCTCGTGGTTGATGGTGGGAGGAATGATGTCGTTCTTCACTGCGAGGATGGTAGCCATTGCCTCAACGGCGCCGGCAGCACCCAACAGGTGACCTGTCATCGACTTCGTAGATGAGATGTTCAGTTTGTAGGCAGCCTCGCCAAACACTTCCTTGATGGCCTTGGCCTCAGAGATGTCACCAACATGGGTAGAAGTACCATGCACGTTGATGTAGTCAATCTCATCAGGCTGCATGCCTGCATCTTCGAGAGCACTCTGCATCACGAGTTTGGCACCTAAGCCCTCCGGATGAGAAGCCGTGATATGATGGGCATCGGCACTCATACCAGCACCAACCATCTCAGCATAGATCTTCGCACCACGAGCCTTGGCATGCTCCAACTCTTCAAGAATCAGACAACCGGCACCCTCGCCCATGATGAACCCGTCGCGACTGGCGCTGAACGGACGGCTGGCCTTCTCTGGCTCATCGTTGCGGGTAGAGAGGGCGTGCATGGCATTGAAGCCGCCTACACCACAGGCACAGATGGCTGCCTCAGCACCACCGGCAACGATGGCATTTGCCTTACCTAAGCGAATCAGATTGAAGGCATCAGCCAGTGCATTCGATGAAGAGGCACAAGCGGAAGCAGTGATATAGTTGGGACCGTGGAAGCCATACTGGATACTAATCTGTCCAGCAGCAATGTCGGCAATCATCTTCGGAATGAAGAAGGGGTTGAACTTCGGGCCGTCAGCCTGATGCACGGCATAATAACCCACCTCCTCCTCGAAGGTCTTGATACCACCGATGCCAACACCGAAGACAACACCGATACGGTTTTTGTCTACCGACTCCAAATCCATACCACAGTCTTCTACGGCCTGCTTGGCAGCAATCATAGCCAACTGCGTATAGCGGTCCATCTTACGGGCCTCCTTGCGGTCGAGGTAGTCGTTCACGTTGAGGTTCTTCACCTCACAGGCGAACTGTGTCTTAAACTGACTTGCATCGAAAAGTGTAATAGGTGCTGCGCCGCTGACTCCATTGATGAGGTTATTCCACATCTCGTCGGGAGTGTTGCCGACTGGTGTCACTGCGCCCAGACCTGTTACAACTACTCTTTTTAATTCCATAAGCAATTAGTAATGAATAATTAGTAATGAGTAATTATGATTACTTCATCTGGCAGAAAATGCTTGCCAGGTAATCATAATTACTCACTACTAATTACTAATTTCTCATTATATTTATTTTGCGTTCTCCTCGATATAAGCAATAGCGTCACCTACTGTACCGATCTTCTCAGCCTTATCGTCGGGGATAGAAATACCAAACTCCTTCTCAAATTCCATGATGAGTTCTACGGTATCCAGTGAATCTGCACCCAGATCATTTGTGAAACTTGCCTCTGGCTTTACCTCAGCCTCATCAACACCCAGTTTGTCTACGATAATAGCCTTTACTTTGCTTTCAATTTCTGACATAATTTTCTTTCTTTAAAATGTTAATAATGTATTTGCTATCTTGAAAATTTTGCG
>JAFWTK010000175.1 GCA_017518935.1 Prevotella sp. | reverse complement strand
TGCCATCGTCTTGAAGATGGCATCCGGGTGTCCTTCCTGATAACCGCAGAACTCCATCAGACGCAACAGAAGGAGCGATTTCTCCTTGGTGCGTATCTCTCCTTGCAGACTGGAACAGATGGTTGTAACCGTTTGCCGACTGTCCATATCGTCGGCCAGATCATAGGCCATACGCATGTCGTCGTACAAATTAAGATAGACATCTGTGTTGCGGACGCCGAAGTGACGCCGCAGATAATTTACGAGCATTTCCTTGGCTCGTATCTCATCCACCTGTTCCTCCTTACCGAACAAGGCAAACAGGCTAATGAAACTAGAGAGTATTACATCAGTCATATTACCGTGCAAAATTATGAAAAATCTTAGAATAGCACTCAGTTCTGGTCGTTAAAATTAATTAAAGTAGCGATAATTCAATTATATTTAGTACCTTTGCACCCAAAACAAACAAAAAGATTTATTATGTCACAAGCAATTCAGAAAACTTTACGCGACTCTGCCGGTATGCGGTGGACCGCCTTGCTGCTGTTGGCACTGGCCATGTTTTGCAGTTACATCTTCATGGACATCCTCTCACCAATCAAAGACCTGATGCAAGAAACCCGTGGTTGGGATTCCACCGCATTCGGCACAATGCAGGGTTCAGAAGTGTTCCTCAACGTGTTCGTTTTTTTCCTTATCTTTGCTGGTATCATCCTCGACAAAATGGGTGTCCGCTTTACCGCTGTCTTATCGGCTGCAGTCATGCTTGTGGGTGCCTGCATCAAGTGGTATGCCGTCAGTGAGAGTTTCATGGGAAGCGGACTCGAGACTTGGTTTACAAACAACCTGAACTACATCCCCGTCTTTGAAGAACTCGGCGTTTCGCCTTTCTATGAAGGAATGCCCGCCTCGGCGAAGTTTGCTGCCTGCGGCTTTATGATCTTCGGTTGCGGCTGTGAGATGGCAGGCATCACTGTGAGTCGTGGAATCGTGAAGTGGTTCAAGGGCCGTGAGATGGCACTGGCCATGGGTTCAGAGATGGCACTGGCTCGTCTGGGCGTCGCAACTTGTATGATTTTTTCACCATTCTTCGCCCGTCTTGGCGGACAGGTGAGTGTCAGTCGCAGTGTCGCATTCGGTGTGGTACTGATGTGCATCGCCCTCATCATGACCATCGTCTATTTCTTCATGGATCAGAAACTCGACAGCCAGACTGGTGAGGCCGAGGAGAAGGACGATCCGTTTAAAGTCAGCGATATCGGTAAGATTCTCAGCGACAGCGGTTTCTGGATTGTTGCCCTGCTCTGTGTGCTCTATTACTCAGCCATTTTCCCCTTCCAGAAATACGCCGTGAATATGCTGCAGTGTAATCTCACGTTGACACCTCCTGATGCGGAGTCGTTCTGGGCTTCATCGAGCGTCACCATCGTACAATACGTCATCATGCTCATCGTGGCTGCCGCCGGCTTTGCCTCGAACTTCCAAAAGAAGGCCAATCTGAAATACGGTATGCTTGGTCTCTCCATCATCGCACTCATCACTTATTGTTATATGGGTTATATGCGTCAGTCGGCAGAGTCGATCTTCGCCGTGTTCCCACTCTTAGCCGTGCTGATCACCCCGATCCTCGGCAGTTACCTCGACCATCACGGCAAGGCCGCCTCGATGCTGGTACTCGGTTCACTGCTACTCATCGGCTGTCACCTGACATTTGCTTTCATATTACCCGCTTTCAAGGGCAATCCCATTGGCGGCATCGCCATCGCCTACGCCACTATCCTAGTGCTCGGTGCCTCATTCTCGCTGGTACCTGCCTCGCTGTGGCCCTCAGTACCCAAACTGGTGGATGCCAAGGTCATCGGTTCTGCCTACGCCTTGATTTTCTGGATTCAGAACATCGGTCTGTGGCTGTTCCCGTTGCTTATCGGTAAGGTGCTCGACAAGACAAATCCTGAGATTGTGGATGGACTGAAGAACGGCACCATCGCCCCAGATGTGGCCGCCGTGAGCTACGACTACACCGCTCCACTGGTGATGCTCGCCGGCCTTGGTGTGGCAGCCCTCATCCTCGGCTTTGTGCTGAAGGTGGTGGATAAGAAGAAAGGCATCGGCCTCGAATTGCCGAACATCACGGAATAAATGGCTATCCGACAGCATCTCCAAGATTCGCCCGTCGCACGGTGGACTGTACTCTTCATCGTGGCTACGGCTATGATGATGGGCTACTTTGTCAACGATATCATGTCGCCCTTGGAGACGCTGTTGGAGTTGCCGCGAAGCCAAGGCGGTCTCGGCTGGACGCCTTCTGACTACGGTTTCTTTTCCGGAGCAGGCAGTTTTATCAATGTGTTCCTGCTGATGCTTTTCTTCTCGGGTCTCATCCTCGACAAGATGGGCATCCGCTTCACAGGCATACTGGCCTGCTCGTTGATGGTGCTCGGTACCCTTATCAAGTACTACGCTGTGACAGCCGATTTCCCTCCTACGGCTATCGCAGAGTTTTCATTTCTCACTTTTCACTTCTCACTTCCCACTTCTGTGGCATGGGCTTCGTTGGGTTTTTCCATCTTCGGCGTGGGTTATGAGATGACGGGCATCACCGTCTCGAAAGCGATGGTGCGCTGGTTCACGGGTCATGAGTTAGCACTCGCCATGGGTCTTCAGTTAGCGATGGCCCGCTTCGGCACAGCCGCCGCTCTGAGCATCTCTGCACCCATCGCCCGCCACTTCACACTCAGCACGCCCCTGCTGCTCGCACTGGCGTTTCTCATCATCGGTCTGCTGGCATTCCTCGTTTTCTGCGTGATGGACCGTCAACTGGACAACCTTGGGGATCCGAGGCAAGCCCATGAGGCCGCAGAATCCTCTGACGAGTTCCGCTGGAGCGACATCGGTGCCATCCTGCGCAATCCCGGTTTCTGGCTGATTACGCTTTTCTGCGTGCTGTTCTACTCTGCCGTGTCACCTTTCCTGAAGTTCTCCACGAAACTGATGGTCATGAAATACGGCGTCGATCCAGACCTCGCAGGCTTCTTCTCGTCGATTGCTCCCTTCGGCACCATCCTGATGACTCCCCTCTTCGGTCTTGTCTACGATAAATACGGCAAAGGCGTCACCCTCGTCATCATTGGTGCCTTAATGCTCACCGCCGTCCATTTCGGCTTCTCCATGCCGATGCACTCTGCCACAATCGCCATCGCTCTGATGATCACACTCAGTATCGGTTACTCGTTGGCACCCGCAGCCCTCTGGCCTTGCGTACCGAAGATAATCCCTCTGAAATGCCTTGGCACTGCCTACTCCATGATCTTCTTCATCCAGAACTTCGGCCGCGCCATCATCCCCATGTTTGTAGGCAAAGCCAACGAAACCGACCCTACCTACACCACTTCAATGCTCATCTTCGGCTTCACTGCCCTAGGTGCCACCCTCACTGCCGTCGCCATGCGGTACGTTGACCGTCGTAAAGGCTACGGTCTCCAACTGCCAAATATTCGAAAATAAATAAAAGACTATCATGATGAAAACCTTAAAGTACTTCCTCGGGACCATGCTGATGGCATGCATCCCATTTGTAGCAAACGCACAATTTATGTTCGGAGGTGGCAACCGTCCAAACCAGGACAATCTTCGCCGTATTACGGCAGCCGACTATGCCGACATGCTGGCTAAGGTCGGAGTAGGCCAGCCCCGAGAAGGCCGACAACCCAACAGTCAAGACGAGAGCAAGCATCCCAACTATGATGAGTTGACGGCCAACCCATACCCCTTCTATCCTGATCCGCTCCTAACGGAAAGCGGCAAGAAAGTCACCAGTGCCAAAATGTGGTACAAGGTGCGCCGTCCGGAAATCATTCGCCTGTTCGAGGACAACGTCTATGGTCGTATTCCAGACAATGTTCCCAGCGTAACGTGGGAGGTTACCAATGAGGAGAAGAAAGACTTCGCAGGTAGACCTGTAGTGATCCGTTATCTGAAAGGTGTGGTAGATAACTCTATATTTCCTTCTATCAAGGTGGAGATCCAGGCCAACGTGGTCTATCCCGAAGGCAAACAGGACCTGCCCGTCATTATAGAGTTCGGATTCGGAGGCGGTGATCCCCTTCGCAGTTTTGGCGGAGGTGTATCGTGGAAACAACAGGTGATAGAACGCGGCTGGGCTGCCGCCACCATCAATCCTTCGTCCATACAGGCCGACTCAGGCTCAGGTCTGACCAACGGCATCATCGGTCTCTGTAACAAGGGCGAGCACCGTCAGCCCGCTGATTGGGGTTCGCTACGTGCCTGGGGGTGGGGCCTTTCCCGACTGATAGACTATCTGGAGACTGACAAGACCTTCGATGCCACCAAGTGCGCCATCGAGGGCGTATCGCGTTATGGCAAGGCCTCACTCGTAGCGATGGCATTCGAACCGCGCATCGCTGCCGGATTCATCGCCTCATCGGGTAAGGCCGGTGCCGCAGGCTGGCGTCGTGACTGCGGTGAGAGCATCGGTAATATCGTCTCACATGAGGAATACCACTGGGTATGCGGCAACCTCATCAAATACGGAACAGACCCAATGACGGAAAACGACCTGCCAGTCGATCAACATGAACTGATAGCCCTCTGTGCCCCGCGCGCCTGCTTCATCTCCACCGGCAGTTGGAACGGCGACAAATGGCAGGATGTCGTAGGTTCGTTTATCTCGGCTTCGAAGGCTTCGCCCGTCTATGAACTGTTGGGCTATAAAGGCGTAGGCACCGACCTCTTCCCAGGTATGGACAACGGTCTGATGGACGGCCGTCTCACCTATCGTCAGCATCACGGAGGTCATGAGGCTGGGCCCAACTGGCCCTTTTTCCTCGACTTCTTCGAACGTGAAGTGGTCAATCAGTAAGGAGCGGGGATGCCGGTGCACAAAGGGTCAGTGCACAAGGGGTCAGTGAAGTGAACCCATGTGTTTCACACAGTATTCCTCATGTGTTTTGTGTTCGAAGGAAAAGGGAAAAACTAGGGGTAACAGGGAAAGAAATACGAAGTAACAAGGAGAAAGATACGGGGATGCACAGCGTTCCTTGTGTTCTTCATCAGCGCAAGCGGACGACGAGAGGGAGGTGGTCGCTGTAGGCGGGCTGATAACGCATGCCGTTGTAGGTGCGGCGAGGGCGTAAACCACCGTAGAGTTTCTCGTCTTCAAGCAGGAACTTGGGGGAATGGATGAAAGCAGTATCCACCTTATTATATATATTAGGACTGGCGAGGATATGGTCGATACGCTCCCATTCGCCTTGGTAGCGATAGGTACCTTTTGCACCATTCGCGCCTCGGGCATCCTTCGTCAGGTTGCGGATACGTTGGCGACAGATCTGTTGGAGCATCGGACTGTCGGGACCATCGTTGAAGTCACCGGCAATGAGAATCTGGGCATCAGGAGTGATGGTGCGAATAGAGTCGAGTGACAGACAGAGGCGCTCTGCCACAGCCAGACGGAAAGGCTGTGAATACCGTTTACCGCCATAGCGACTGGGGGCATGAACCACGAAGACATGGAGCGTATCACCAGAAGAGATGAGCCCTGAGACATAGAGGATGTCACGGGTGGGGCGCATGCCATCGACAGGCTTCACCCGCAGGGGATAACTGCGGATGGGGGCAAAAGAGAACGGGCTGTAAAGTAGAGCCACATCAATGCCTCGAACATCAGGGGAGTTGGTTATGAGGTATTCGTAGCCAGCATTGCGCAGGAGCGAGCGGCGGGTCAAGTCATTGAGCACTGAGTCATTCTCCACTTCACAGAGGGCTATCAAATCTGGGATGCCGTCATCGGAGGTCGAGAGCAGTTCCTGGGCGATGTTATTAAGTTTCTTCCAATAGCGTTTCTTCGTCCAGTGGCGCGTGGCCTCGGGCAGATACTCCGCATCGTCCTTACCCTCGTCGTGGCGGTAGTCGAAGAGGTTCTCGCAATTCAGTTCGACCATCGTCAGAGACTGACTAAATGAGAAATGAGGAATGAGAAATGAGAAAATGATGATAACCTTGCACGCCCTGCCAAGCGGTTGTATCAATCGCCTCCAATACTCGCCTTTAGAAGTAATCATAATTACTAATCCCTAATTCCTAATTTCTTTATCTTCCAACCGATGGAGGCGATGAAGATACTCATCAGTGGTGAGAGATAGTTGAAGAAGCAGTAAGGCAGATAGGTCAGTGTGGCGACACCGAGCACGGTGCTCTGTGTGAGACCACAAGTATTCCAGGGCACCAGCACCGAGGTGACCGTAGCACCATCCTCACAACTGCGACTCAGCAGGCGCGGTTCATAACCCCTGTCGCGGTAGGTGTCCTTGAAAATCTGACTGGAGAGCATGATGGACAGATACTGGTCGGCAAGGGCGATGTTGCAGAAGAGTGCCGTGCCAACGGTAGAGGCCACCAATGAGGCGGTGCCCTTGACGAGACGCAGCATATAGCGCATCAGATCTTGCAACTGCCCCGTAGCAGACAACACGCCGCCAAAAGTCTGGGCACAGATGATGAGCCAGATGGTGGGCATCATACCGCCCATGCCACTGGTGCGTACCAGTTCGTTCAGCATCGGCACGCCCGTCTCGATGTTCGTACTGCCGTAACACACTTGCATCATTCCCTTATAGGAAGCAAGAAGCCCCTGCCCAGACTCACCGGAGATGCTATGGACAAGCGGCTGTTGGAAGAGCAATCCGACAATGGCAGCCAACAGGATGGCAAGGAACAATACGACCATCGAGGGCCAGCGACGAGCAATCATCACACCCGTCAGCACCGGTACAGTCAACAGCCACGGCGAGATAAAGAACGTACGCTGCAAGCCGTCCATAAATTCCGACTCGTTGCCGTGACCCGACACGTCCATCGTAAAACCCACAATCAGGAAGGTCAGCAACGAGATACAGAACGTGGGAACGGTTGTATAAAGCATATAACGGATATGGGTAAAGAGCGGCGTACCGGAAACACTCGATGCCAACACCGTGGTGTCGCTTAATGGCGAGAGTTTGTCGCCGAAGTAGGCACCAGTGATGATAGAGCCCGCTATCCATCCGTCGTCGAAGCCATGCGCCTTGCCGATGCCCATCAGCGCAAGACCGATAGTGGCGACGGTGGTCCACGACGAGCCAATCATCAAACTCACCAAGGCACAGAGCACGCTGCTGCTCACCAGAAAGACCTCGGGACGGATAATCTGCATACCGTAATAGATCATCGTTGGCACGATGCCCGACACCATCCACGTGCCACCAATCGCACCAATCAACAGCAGGATGATGATAGCCGGCGTACAACTGGCCACCTTATTCGTTATTTCCTTCTCGAGATTCTCCCATGTCAGGCGCTTCGAGAAATGGCCGATGAGCACACTAACCGCCGAAGCAGCCAAGAGTGATACCTGACTGGCACCATCAAGCGTTGCGTTGCCGAACACGGCAACGCAACACGTAATGAGTACAATCAGTACCAGAAATGGGATGAGGCTCAGCACACTTTCTCGAGTCGTTTCATGATGGAGAACATGAAGATGGCGGAGATGAGGCAGAGGGCAATGAATACGCTCCATACAGCCCAGAGGGGGATATTACCCCAGAGATAACCACCGACACCCACCAACTTGTTACCGATGGCAGTAGCCACGAACCAGCCACCCATCATCAGTCCCTTATACTTAGGAGGAGCCACCTTCGAGACAAAAGAGATACCCATCGGCGAGAGCAACAACTCGGCAAAGGTCAGAATGAGGTAGGTGTAGATCAGTAACTGCGGTGTAACATCGGCTACATGAACGGCAACCGGTTCACCATCGGCCCCCATCGTGGTCTGCGGCATCGGCAATCCGAACGAGGCAACTGCCATCAGGCAGTAGGCTAGACCGGCTACCACCATACCGTAGGCGATCTTACGCGGTGCAGAGGGTTCCTTGCCCTTAGCGGCTAATGAGCCGAAGATCGCCAACGACACAGGCGTCAGCGCCACCACATAGAATGGGTTGAACTGCTGGAAGATTGGAGCCGAGACAGCCACAATCTGACCCGTCGTTGCGTCGTATTGGAAGAACAAGAAAGCCGCAGCAATCACGATGACTGCTATAGAGATGATCTTGCCCTTCTGCGTCTTGCTCTGGAACAATGAGAACAGGGCGTAGACGATGAAAATAATCGCTACGAGGTTCCACACATTGAAAGCCATGCTCTCGACACCCTCGGAGGTTTTAGCAGTGAACTCGTCGGCAAAGTATGTCAGAGACAGACCGTTCTGATGGAACGCCATCCAGAAAAAGATGACCACAGCGAAGACGAGACAAAGGGCGACGATACGCTGCGAGGTCTCTTCCTTCGACAGTTCTTCAACCTCATCCTTCACGCCTTCCTTCTTCTTGCCTCCCTCCACATGACGGAAGGTGCCACGGAAGATGTAGTAGATAGCGATGGAAAGGATGAGCGAGGCACAGGCCACGGCAAAGGCGAAGTGGTATGAGTCGTTGACGCTGGTACCAAGGTTCTGCTGGGCCCACTCCATGATGCGGACAGCAGCCGTTGGAGCAAATAGTGCGCCGATGTTGATGGCCATGTAGAAGATGGAGAAACCGGCATCGCGCTTATCAGCATATTGCGGGTCGTTGTAGAGGTCGCCCACCATTACCTGGAGGTTACCTTTGAAGAGTCCCGTACCCAGACCGATGAGTACCAGTGCGGCCAGCATCACAACGAGTGCCAGGGTTTCGCCGCCCAGAGGTACGGAGAGCAACAGATAGCCGGCAAACATAATGAGAATACCAATGGTGACCATACGGCCAAAGCCGAACCTGTCAGCCAACCAGCCGCCTACAATAGGGAGGAAATACACGAGCATGAGAAAATCACTGTAGATTTCTCCTGCCCAACCAGCATCAAGTCCGTAGTTGGCACGGAGGAACAATGCGAAAACTGCGAGCATCGTGTAATAACCGAATCGCTCGCCGGTGTTGGCCAGTGCCAACGCAAATAAACCTTTAGGTTGTCCTTCAAACATAGTTGTTGTTATTTAATTTTAGAATTTTTGGTCCTGATGATGTCAAACAAGTAGGTACACTTGATGACGATATTCCCGAAATTGGAGCGGGCAAAGTAGTCGCGCTTCGTAGCGCCATAAATATTGCCCAGTCCGTAATAATAGCGTCCTTCCAAGATGAAATGGCCCAGGTGACGGTTGCTGAACTCCACGCCACCACCCACGACAATGCCGTAGTCGAACGTATTCTCGACAGCCATCGTGTCCTGCGCCACGACATACGAGGAACGCTGGTTCTTGGTCTGCGTGGTTCTATCGAAATTGGTCTCCGTTGTCTCGTTGAGGAAGAACCCGATCTGCGGTCCCAACTGGAAGAAGAACTGCAAACCGCTCCGCTCACGTCCCCACCCCAGACGGGCCAAAAATGGTATTTGAACATACGACATCTTACGGGAATAAGACAATACCTGAGTCGTGTCCGACAGCATCATCACAGGCTGGTCCTGCTTGTCCCAGATACGCTCTTTCCAACCTATCTGCGCATAGTTGACCTCGCCGACCACAGCACAGATGCTGCTGAAATATTTCTCACAGGTATAACGGGCCGTAAAGCCGAACGTCAGTCCGCCCAACTGCCCCTGAGGCACTTCCGGAACGAAAGCAATGTTACTCATGGAATAGCCGACACTGCCGCCAAGGGCAAGGTCGGTACGGTATTCACCCACTTGAGCAAAAGCATGAGGAATGAGGAATGAGAAATGAGAAATGATGATTACCATGCAAGCCCATACACGGGAATCATTCTTTCTGAAATGAAACAGCATCATCAGTCTATAGAAGTAATCAACATTTCTCATTCCTCATTTCTCATTTAAAACTTCACCGTTTCCACTCTGTGCTCCGGAGTATAGTGAACGAAGAGGATACTATGATTCTGCAAGCCGCCATTGCCCATACGCTCAAATACCAATGGCGTCTGTACGGGAGGATAACCGAACATACCCGCCGCCCCGTTGAAAGTCTTGCCATACTTGTGCAGTCCCTTCAGGAAGAAATAAGCATGGTCGAAGCCCGTCAGAGCAAAACGCGGTAGGGCATTCTGCATGTCGGTATGGAAGTTCCAGCGGTACTTCTGTTCCAATCGCTCCGTCGCTGCCGACAGGGGATTGTAATAGAAGTGCGAAGGGATATAGGTGTCGTATTTATAAAAGTTCTCCAAATGGGTACGGGTGTACATCAGCCATTCGGTATAGCCGAATATCGAGATGTCGAGCGAGGGATTATTGAATTTCAGGCCGTTGATCTTGGCAAAGGCCACACCCAACTCCGGGGAACGTCCAGTATTCAGGATGACCATATTCTTCTTCGTACGACTGAATGACCTAGAAAACACTTCCTCATTCGATTTCAGGTTGGTGATGCCATATTCTATGCCCCGTTCCTCCAACTGCCGACGTAGACCGAAAGTAAAGATGCCCTTCTTGCTCGTAGAGTCGTTGCAGTCGATGAAGACTGGATGATAGTCCTTGAACTTTTCCAGATAATGCACAATCGTAGTCTCGTTGATGTTCGTCGGCGACTGCCATATCTGGAAGATGTTCCGGTTCGTCAGCATCTGCGGCGCCGTGATAGAGAATGGTATCACCAAGCGGATATCGTTCTTCTCCACGAAGTCGGAAAGCACTTGCATCTGCTTGGAATAGAGCGGTCCGAAGATGATGTCGCACTTCGCTGCGGCAGGGTCTTTCAGAATCTGGGTCATATCAGCATCCTCGGCAGCATTCCAGGCATGCAAGTCGATGGAAAGACCCGTCTTCTTCAAACTGTCGCAGGCCATCAGGATACCACGGTAGTACTCCACCATGCGCTTCCCGTCACCGTTGATATTGTGCAGGGGCAGCATTACCCCGACTCGGATCTCCCGTTGGCGCACATCATCGACGGACATCTGTTTTGCAGCAGGAACGACTGTAGGCTTTTCGGTATAGGTCGTCATCGTAGAGTCAGGCTTCGAATAAGGGATATTTATCAAGGCACCCTTCTTCAACTCATATCCTGGCTCTCTCATCTCGGGATTGGCCTTAATCAGGTCCTCGATGCTCAGGTCGTACATTCTGGCTATGCCAAAGATGGTTTCCTTCCGCTTCACCTTATGTGTGCTGCGAATCTGGCTGGCCTCCTGCGCTACGGAATCCACCGTAAACACCAGTGCGAGCAGCAACACAAAATATCTTAAAATCCTTGTCATAATCTCCGTTTTATCCAAATTACCGTGCAAAAATACAAAATAATTATGAACAATAGGCTAACAATTATGAAATATTTACTATCTTTGCACGTTAATACATCAGATTATGAGAATAAAAAGGATATTTTTACTGTCATTGACAGCCTTTTTGTGCCTGGTAGTGCAAGCACAGAACAACCATCCGGGGGTCTCTCCATCGGCCACTTACATCAACGATGACGGGAAAGAGACCGAGGCCACTTCCGACTTTGCAGGACAGGCTCCGTTGGCAGTCACATTCCGTGCCAATCCCTACAATATGAGTGGATTCGACCCCATCTACGAGTGGCACTTCCAGAAAGATGGTGAGGAAACAGAAATGATGGTGCGCTATGAGGAGGACACTGAATATACCTTCATAGAGTCAGGAACCTTCGTTGTCACCCTGAAAGCGAAAACCAGTGCGGAGGGCGAAGAACTGCCTGTCACCCCTATCAAAGTAACTGTCAGCGAAAGCAAACTTTCCTTCCCCAATGCCTTCTCACCCAACGGCGATGATAAGAATCCCACGTTCAAGGCCAAGGAATACCAGAGCATCGTGGAGTTCCACGCGTACATTTTTAATAGATGGGGGCAGAAACTCTATGAATGGACCGACCCCGCCGGAGAATGGGATGGCACCTACAACGGCAAGGTGGTGAAAGACGGTACCTATTTTCTGTTGGTGAAGGCAAAAGGAGCCGACGGCAGGGAATACAATATCCGCAAAGATGTGAATGTGCTGACAGGCTTTACTGAGGAAGGCAGACTGAACAACTAAGGCATGGACGACAAGATCAATGTATATGGTGCCCGTGTCCACAACCTGAAAAATGTGGATGTGGAGATACCACGCAACTCGCTGACAGTCATCACCGGACTGAGTGGCTCGGGTAAGTCGTCACTCGCCTTCGACACCATCTTTGCAGAGGGTCAGCGACGCTATATCGAGACTTTTTCTGCATACGCCCGCAATTTCCTCGGCGGCATGGAGCGCCCGGATGTCGATAAGATCACTGGCCTCTCACCTGTCATCAGCATCGAACAGAAAACCACCAACAAGAATCCCCGTTCCACCGTCGGCACCACGACAGAGATATACGACTACCTGCGTCTGCTCTTTGCCCGTGCCGGCAAGGCGTACAGTTATGCCACTGGCGAGGAGATGGTGAAATATACGGAAGAGAAAGTGCTAGACATGATCCTGCACGACTACGAGGGCAAGAAGATATTTATTCTTGCGCCTGTGGTACGAAGCCGTAAGGGACACTACCGCGAACTCTTCGAGGCCATGCGCCGAAAAGGCTACCTGAACATGCGGGTGGACGGTGAACTGGTAGAGGTGATTCGCGGCATGAAAGTGGACCGCTACAAAAACCATAACATTGAGGTGGTCATCGATAAATTACAGGTTTCCGACAAGGACAATGACCGCCTTCGCAAGTCCGTCGGCATTGCCATGAAGCAAGGTGAGGGTCTCATCATGATTCTCGACAAAGACACTGGAGCCATCAAGCATTTCTCCAAGCGACTGATGTGCCCGACAACCGGCATCAGTTACAGCGACCCTGCCCCCAACAATTTCTCCTTCAACTCTCCCCAAGGGGCCTGCCCTCACTGCAAGGGCTTAGGCATCATCAACGAGATAGACCTCAAAAAAGTCATCCCCGACCGCAAACAGACCGTCCGTGAGGGCGGCATTGTTCCCCTTGGCAAGTACAAAAACCAGATGATCTTCTGGCAGATTGACGCCCTGTTGAAGAAATACAATTATAACCTCGACACCCCCATCGAGGATATCCCCGATGAGGCCATGAGGGAAATCCTCTACGGTTCCTTGGAGAACATCCGCATCGAGAAGGAACTGGTGCATACATCCAGCGACTATTTCACGACTTTCGACGGTATTATCAAATACCTCCGCAGTGTGATGGACAACGACGACTCCGCATCCGGACAGAAATGGGCCGACCAGTTTCTGGCAGAATGTGAATGTCCAGAGTGCCACGGTCAACGACTCAACCGCGAAGCCCTCTCCTACCGTATCTGGGACAAGAATATCTCGGAACTTGCCTCGATGGACATTGCCGAACTGCGGGAATGGCTCGATCAGGTAGAGGAACATCTGGATCACCAGCAACAGCAGATTGCCGCAGAGATTCTGAAAGAGATTCGCACCCGTCTCAACTTCCTGTTGGAGGTGGGGCTCGACTATCTCGCCCTGAACCGCCAGTCAGCCTCACTCTCCTGCGGTGAGAGCCAGCGCATCCGACTGGCCACACAGATAGGCTCGCAACTGGTCAACGTACTGTATATCCTCGACGAGCCAAGTATCGGTCTGCACCAGCGAGATAACGAACGGTTGATTCATTCGCTGAAAGAACTGCGTGACTTGGGTAACACCGTCATCGTCGTGGAGCACGACCAGGACATGATGCTCAACGCCGACTATATCGTGGATATCGGTCCGAAGGCAGGGCGCAAGGGCGGCGAAGTTGTTTTCCAAGGCACCCCAAAAGAGATGTTGAAGACCGACACCATCACAGCCCAGTACCTGAACGGACAACAGACCATCGACATCCCCAAGGAAAGGCGCCTAGGCTCTGGCAACAGTCTGGTTTTGAAAGGTTGCTCCGGTAACAACCTTAAACACATTGATGTAGAGTTTCCACTCGGCAAACTCATCGTCATTACCGGTGTCAGTGGCTCCGGCAAGTCCACCCTCATCAACGAGACCCTGCAACCCATCCTCAGCCATCATTTCTACCGTTCCCTGAAAAAACCCATGCCCTACGACAGTATCGAAGGCCTGCAATATATAGATAAGGTGGTAGATGTCGACCAGTCACCTTTAGGGCGCACACCCCGCTCCAACCCCGCCACCTATACAGGTGTATTCTCCGATATCCGCAGTCTCTTCGTCAACCTGCCCGAAGCGAAGATACGCGGCTACAAGCCAGGACGCTTCTCCTTCAATGTAAAGGGAGGCCGTTGCGAGGCATGTGGCGGCAATGGCTACAAGACCATCGAGATGAACTTTCTGCCCGACATTCAGGTACCCTGTGAGGTCTGTCATGGCAAACGCTATAACCGCGAGACCCTCGAAGTGAGATACAAGGGTAAGAGTATCGCCGATGTGCTTGACATGACCATCAACCAGGCTGTCGAGTTCTTTGAGAATGTCCCCGACATCCTCCATAAAATCAAGACCATCCAGGATGTGGGACTGGGCTATATCAAACTTGGTCAACCTTCTACCACCCTCTCCGGTGGAGAAAGCCAACGTGTCAAACTAGCCACCGAACTGTCGAAGAAGGACACTGGCAAGACACTCTATATTCTTGACGAGCCAACCACCGGCCTGCACTTCGAGGACATCCGAATCCTCATGGACGTTCTCCAGAAACTGGTTGACAGAGGCAATACCGTCATCGTCATTGAACACAATCTGGATGTCATCAAACTGGCCGACCACATCATCGACATGGGTCCAGAAGGTGGCAGGAAGGGCGGACTAGTTCTCTCGACTGGAACCCCTGAAGAAGTAGCGAATAGTCAGCACGGATATACCCCCGCATTCTTGCGGAGACTGTTCAAATAAAGAACAAAAGTGTTCAAAAGAAGAAACGGCCAAAAACATAGTGTTCGTTTTTGCCAAAAATTGGCTATTTTCTCCCCAAAACTCCCGATATTTGCAATATGAATAGCAGCCTAAATAACATTAAACCGTATATCGGCCTGACAGAACACAATTTTCAAGAGCCCGATTACAGAGACGGGGACTTGACTATCATTAACCACCTGAGGTTCCATCCACACATGCATCCGACACAGTTGGACATGGTTTTTGTTGCCATCTGCTTTGAAGGAGAATTTACCTTCGACATGGACGGCCACGAATACACCATCGGCAAAGACGATATCTTCATCGGTCACCCGAATGCCATCTATGATAATTTTGTCATGAGCAAGGATCTGGACTGTAAATTACTATGCATCACAAAGGCACTGATGATGTCCATGCTCTACCCCAACCAACCGCTCTGGAACAAAAGCCTTTTCCTCGATAAGCACAATCTGCTGCATCTGACTCCCATCGACACGCAACTCCGGGGGCACTTGTTTGCACTGCTGATGTTTAACATCCAAGAGAAGACTGGCGCCTTCCAGAAAGAGATTGTCCATGCCATTGTCCGCGTGTTCCTCTATGGCATCAGCCGTGCTCTGACCCAGCAGTTGAAGATTGAGTCGTCACAGGAGACCAACCAGCGGAGGATCCTTTTCGATAATTTCATCACCCTATTGTCATCGAGTGAAATTAAGAAAAAGCCCCTCGCCCACTATGCCGACAAACTCTGCGTCTCGCCACGTTATCTGACGATGGTATGCCGTGATGTCAGCAAGAAAACGGCCTACGACTGGATCAGTGAGTATGTGCAGAACGACGTGCGCTACTACCTGCTCAACTCCAACCTCACCATCAAGGAGATTGCCATGAAACTGGGTTTCTGTAACCTCTCCTTCTTCGGCAAGTATGTTCGCGAGAACTTCGGCGTCTCCCCCTCCGAATACCGCAGGCAGTATAAGGACAAATAACCCATTTATTCTCCCACAGGAAAACAGGGACTGACATCTCTGCCAGCCCCTGTCATTCGTAACAGAGGTCGTAACAGAGGG
>JAFWTK010000174.1 GCA_017518935.1 Prevotella sp. | reverse complement strand
GATACCAAGGCAGATAACGGTGAAGAGCAGGGTCAGGATCAAACCTACCACGAAACCTCCCTTATACACAGTACCTAACAGGTTTGCGGGATGGCCTGAACGGTCACCACCAATGAAGTTGTCGGGGTTACCCATAACGAAGTACCATACACTGTAACCTGCAATAGCACAGATAACGAGGATAATCCATGCTGCTTTAACACCCTGGAAGCCCGAATTTTTCTTGGCTGGGGCTGCAGCCTTTGTTGTTGTTGCCATAATAAATGAATTTTTTTTAGTTATTATAAAATTAAGTTTGTAAATGATTTCTGATTCGATCTGTTTAGACTTGGCAAAGTTAGCAAATTTCGGCGGACTTCCGCACGAATTAATAACTTTTAACTCGTTTTTTCGTTTTTATCGCAGTTTTGCCGTCACATTCTTAATGCGTTTCATGGCTTCTTTGATATTCTCGTCACTGGTCGCATAACTCATGCGGAAGCATTCAGGATCGCCAAAAGCGTCGCCTCCCACAGTCGCCACATGACCCTTCTCGAGCAAATACATGGCAAAGTCGGTGGAGTTGTTGATGGTGGTCACACCGTCGCTCTTTCCATAGAAACTACTGCACTTGGGGAAGAGATAGAAGGCACCCTCGGGCTTGTTGACTTCGAGTCCAGGAATGTCCTTGGCCAATTCTACGATGAGGTCACGCCGGCGCTCAAAGGCCTGACGCATTTCCTCAACACAGGCTTGACTGGAGATATACGCAAACTCAGCGGCTTTCTGACTGACAGAGCAAGGACCGCTGGTGTACTGGCCTTGCAGTTTGTTGCACCCTTTCACAATCCATTCCGGGGCGGCAATATAGCCGATGCGCCAGCCGGTCATGGCGTATGCCTTCGACACACCATTGACGATGATGGAGCGCTCCTTCATGCCAGAGAACTGGGCGATGGACTCATGCTTGCCGATATAGTTGATGTGCTCGTAGATCTCATCGGCCAGCACAAAAAGGTCGTCGTGCTTGAGGATGACATCTGCCAGTGCTTTCAGTTCTTCCTTGTTGTAGACACTTCCCGTCGGGTTGCTCGGAGAGCAGAGTATCAGCATGCGGGTCTTGGGGGTGATGGCGGCTTCCAACTGTTCAGGAGTCATCTTGAAGTTCTGCTGGAAACCAGCCTCCACGATGACGGGCTCACCACCAGCCAACTTTACCATCTGGGGATAACTGACCCAATAAGGGGCGGGGATGATAACTTCCTCACCGTCGTTGACAAGTGCCATGATAGTATTGCATACACTCTGCTTTGCGCCATTGGATACCAGAACTTCATTGATGGTATAGTCAAGTCCGTTTTCGTTCTTCAACTTAGCCACGATGGCCTTGCGAAGATCCGGATAGCCCGGTACGGGGGAATATCTCGAATAGTTGTCGTCTATGGCCTGCTTGGCTGCTTCTTTAATGTGGTCTGGCGTGTTGAAGTCAGGTTCTCCCACACTCATGTTAATCACATCAATTCCCTGCGCTTTCATTTCTGCGCTTTTCTGAGACATTGCCAGCGTGGCTGATGGTGCCAGACGCTGTAGTCGATTGGATAATTGTGCCATTTTATTATTATTTTGGTGCAAAAGTACTATTTTTTAGTGAAAAGCGGATAGTGAAAAGTGAATAATTTACAACCGCACTTCATTTTTTCATCTTTTTCACACTTCACTTTAAATGAAGAAGGTGCCCCATGCGGTTCTGCTTGGTCTTGAGATACCGGATATTGTACTCGTTGGGCGTCACCTCGATAGGGACATTTTCGGTGATCTCTAATCCGTAGGCTTCCAGACCTACACGTTTCACGGGATTGTTTGTCAACAGACGCATCTTGTGAACGCCGAGGTGGCGCAGCATCTGGGCACCACAGCCGTAGTCGCGCTCATCAGGCTTGAAGCCCAGGTGGACATTGGCATCTACCGTGTCGAGTCCCTCTTCTTGAAGTTTATAGGCTGCGATCTTATTCATCAGTCCGATGCCCCGGCCCTCCTGCTGCATATAGATGACCACCCCTTTGCCTTCCTGTTCGATGGCATGCATGGCCTTGTGCAGTTGCTCGCCGCAGTCACAGCGCTTGCTACCGAGAATGTCACCTGTCATACAGGAGGAGTGGACACGAACCAGGATGGGTTCGTCTTCGCGCCATTCACCCTTGATGAGGGCCATGTGTTCCAGACCGTTGCTGGCCTGACGGAAGGGGATCAGTCGGAAATGACCGTAGTCGGTAGGCATATCCACTTCGTCGCCCACCTCGATGAGTGACTCTTTCTTCAGACGGAAGGCAATCATATCCTTGATGCTGATGACCTTCATGTCCCATTCCTTTGCCATCTCCAATAGTTGGGGCAGACGGGCCATCGAACCGTCCTCGTTCATGATTTCCATCAGGGCACCAGCAGGGTAGAGGCCAGCCATCTTGCAGAGGTCGATGGTGGCCTCGGTATGACCACTACGGCGCAGTACACCATTTTCCTGGGCATAGAGGGGATTCACGTGTCCCGGACGTCCGAAGGTCTGTGGGGTGGAGGCTGGGTCGGCGAGGGCCTTGATGGTCTCAGCACGGTCGTGGGCAGAGACCCCCGTGGTACAGCCTTCCAACTTGTCGACGGTGACGGTGAAGGGGGTCCCTAATACCGAAGTGTTGTCCTGTACCTGATGGGGCAGGTCGAGTTCCGTGCATCGGCCCAGGGTGATGGGGGCGCAGAGCACGCCTCGGGCGTTTTTCAGCATGAAGTTCACTTTTTCGGCTGTGACCTTCTCTGCTGCGATAATCAGGTCGCCTTCATTCTCGCGATCCTCATCATCCACCACGATGACGAACTTTCCTTGTCTGAAATCATCGATGGCTTCTTCGATGGTATTGAGTTTGAAATCTTCCATTTTCCTTATACCTTATTATTATATATATAGGGGATGATTCTGTTGCTTTTTTGCCTCGTATTCGCGCACCAGTTCAAGCACAAATGGCATATCCTTCAGGTCGTCGAATGATTTTGGTGCAGGTGGCGCAAAGTCGGCCACACGCTCCAGTATCCAACCGTTCACCTCTAGAATTCTGTTCAGGTCCTTGCGCAGGCGCAGACGGAATCGGCACATTCTCAGATAGAAGAAGATACCCAGTGGCAACAACAGTCCTGTGATGATGTTCAGCCACTTGCGGCGGAATGGGCGGGTGTGGGCATGGGTGGCCACGATGGGGTAGTGGTTCAGATAACTCAGTATCTGCGAATCCTTGGTGTTCGACAGGTCGTCAATTACGTCCTCCAGTTCCTCTACGATATGCTCGATGGTCTGGTCGTCGCCAGGACGGAAGAACACGTGTATGGGGTTGGGCAGATGCAGCAACTTGTGCTCCTCGCTGTACTGCTTGATCTCCTTGCTGATCTGCAGCAGATAGTATGAGTCGAGCGCATAGATCGGATCCTCGATGATGACCTCCTTTCGGAAGATGTGGCGCTTGGTGCGCATGCCGAGTATCTTCATTGCCAAATTCTTGTAGAGGTCGATATTGAAGACCACCGAGTCATTGTTGGCCTTGTAGGTGAAGAAGGCGGCGAGGGGCGTGAGGACAACGGTAGAGATGGACATGCCGAATCCGACAGTCCATTCATCCTCACGGGCCATCCTGTAACCGGTATTGTCGAGGATATAATAGACGATGAACACTAGTACGGACACAATGACGGGTATGCCCAGTCCTCCCTTTCGGATGATGGCTCCCAACGGGGCACCGATAAAGAAGAAGATGAGGCATGTGAATGAGAGCGTGAACTTCTTGATGGCCTCTATCTGATGGGTTCGGGTGCGTCTGTGCATGGCCTCGGCATAGTCGCTCTTGAACTCGATGTCAGACATCTGCATCTGCATACTGTTCAAGGCACTCCTGATGGCAACTTGCTTGTCGCTGTTTTTCAGTTTGCTGAAAATGGAGTCGTAGTTCGTCTTACCTGAGGTCGCCTCCTGAAGGGACTTCAGGGAATCTTTCTTGTCTAAGTGTGGACGACGGAAGTTGTAACGCATCGCTTCGGCATAGAAGGAACGTCCCACACTGTCGTTATACTCTTTGATGGAGTCGATGTCGTGGAGAATCTTGTCCAGTCCCTTGGCACGGGCATCACCGGAGATGTCTGCCACATCGGCTAAATTGAATTCACCGTCAAAGTCGAGCACGATTTTTTTTGTGGAGAATGTCTCGCGACGGTAAGGCACTGCAGCACTGTTGGCAAGGTCCTGTGAACGCATGTTCTCAAACCATTCGCCACTATATAGGTTCAGCAGCAGGTGTTTCTTCTCCGCCGTCGACTGCATCATGCCTGAGTCGGCCAGAATGATGGCGGCATCTTCGTAACTGCCAGTCATCCGGTAGATCATGATACCGTAGAGCATACCGGTCTTCATGTCTTTCTTCTGCACATAGATATTCGAACCCGGGATACCGTCGTAGAATCTGCCTTCTGGTATTTCCAGTTCAGGACTCTTCTGTTTCATGCCCAGAAGCAGTTGGTAGAAACTCTGGTTGGCCTGGGGCCCAATGACATTCTGGAAATAGAAGGATACGAATGTCATCAGGACGGCAATGACAATCAGTGGACGGAAGGTCTGTATCAGGGAGATTCCCGCTGCCTTGATGGCTGTCAACTCACTGCTCTCACCTAAGTTTCCGAAGGTGATTAGCGAGGACAGCAGGATGGCGAGGGGGAAAGCCTGTGGCATCAGCATCAGACCCATGTACCACAGGAACTGGGCCATCACATCAAGCGTGAGACCTTTTCCGATCAGGTCATCAACATATCGCCACAGGAACTGCATCATCAGCACGAACTGGCAGATGAAGAAGGTTCCCACAAACAGCAGTGCAAACTGCTTGGTGATAAATATGTCTAATTTCTTGATTCGGAACATAATCAGCGTGCAAAGGTACGAAGAAAATCCCGAATAGCGTCAATATTTAAGTGAAAAGTTGCTAAAGCCCGCTGGCTCGGTGGAGCCTGTCGAGATTACTCTCCCACAGGATCTTGAGACCGTCCACATCGTCATCATCGGCAAAGTCGGTGATGAGCAGGTTCAAATGGCCTGTCAGGTCGCTCTTCTCGATGCGCATCTCCCAATAGACATCTTCTCCCTCGTCTGCATCCTCATCCCATTGCAGACGGATATGGTCATATTTCACGTATTCTATCAGTTGTGCGCGCCTGGTGTCCTGCTCCGTCCAGGGCTCTCCCCAGGTGAAGACGAAAACACCGTCTTCTTCCGTCACATGGTCGGCAAGCCATCTTTCCAGTCCGTGAGCACTGCTGATCTGTTCCCAAACGATGTTGGGGGACTCTGTTGTCAGAGGGTATTCTATGTCAATTCTTTGCTTTGCCATAAGCATTTTGGTTAGTCTTTGATGTCTTAGATATGAAATCTTCGCTACAAAAGTACAAAAAATCTCCGAAATAAAAAATATTTTCCCGAAAAATTTTGGTAGTTTCTAAAAAAGTAGTACCTTTGCAGGCGATTTTAAAGAAATCACCTGCGAAGATGGGCTGCACCTCGGCAAAAAACGAGTTTTCTGCACTCAGTTTGCACCATCTTTGCACCGATGATGGCGGGATAGCTCAGCTGGTTAGAGCGCATGATTCATAATCATGAGGTCGCCGGTTCAATCCCGGCTCCCGCTACCAAAGAAAAGCCCTAAAAATCAAGCAGTTACGAAAAATTCGCAACTGCTTTTTTCTTTTCACGAAGTCTAACTGTAGTAACTGGCGGTGGTGGCCGAGATGTCGCCTGTGTCCTCCAAACTGTCAGTGATGGCCAGAATAATGCTGGAATCGTAGAGATCCATCGCTTCCCTAATCAGTTTCTCGGCAGCAGGAAGGTTTGCCTCGTCAAAG
>JAFWTK010000173.1 GCA_017518935.1 Prevotella sp. | reverse complement strand
CATCATGAAGGCAGCCGCCAAGGAGAACGTGCCCCTGTTGAACCTGCACATGGTGGTGGTCAACTACACCGAGGAGGGACAAACAACACTCCACCACCGCGAATCGCTCTTGGAGCGCTATCGGGTGATGGAGAGTCATTATGGACGCATCAGTACCTTCTTCATGCACTGCTGGTTTGTCGTCCGTGCAGTTATTTCACGATAACCTTCTTCTTGTTGACGATATAGAGACCCTTTGGCAGTTGCTGGAGGTTCCCGTCTGTGCGAATCTGTCGTCCGTCGAGGGTATAAATCTTATCGTCATTGGCTGCATCGGTGCGGATCGTATTGATACCTGCAACAGTACCTTGTAAGGCTCCTGCTTGGTTGTAGTAACCACTGTTATAGAAGTCGAGGTCTGAGGTCTGCCCACCATTATCATTGTTGTTGAAGATGATGAAGGTGGGTTGTCCGCTTGGGGTCATCTCTGTCGTGCTATTTGGCTTGTAACTCTTGCCGTCCCAAGTCCATTTCCACACACTTTTATCGTTATTTGTTCCCACTTTGGTGCAAGTGGCACCAGGCCAACGGCCTGTGGTATAGTTTTGCGTGTCGCTCCATGCCCAGCATTTCACGGTGGTCCAAGAGGCGGGTGCTTCGAAGAATGCGCAAATCTCACCCTCATTCACTTGGCAGAAGTCAGGTACCTGGAAGGAACTTTCCTCTTCATCAATGGCCTGAACGGCAGACAGGTTGATGCCATTACTGACATAGAGTTTGTAGAGAGTGCCTTCTGTGGCTAACTGATAGCCGTTGGTGTCTGTAGTGGCATCGCCCAACAGAAGCATCACATGACCCTTTTGGCCTTTGACGATGAGCATATAGCCATTGTCTTTGACACCCTTCTCAATAATTTCACTCTGATTGGTGAGTCCTGCGGCCTTACGGACGGCAATCATCTTTTTAATAGCCTTCTTGTAGGCCAACCAATGGCTGAGCCAGACGCAGGGCGTACCAGGCATTGAGAGGATGTAGGCATTGGCTGCCTCCACGTTGGCATAGAGAGGACTTTCGCCTTGCCGACCTGTATCGTGATTGTCGACGAAAGTCACTGAATAACGGTCATATCCCTGCTGTGTCGTCAGGTCTGCATTGTCGAGTTTGCTCCAATTGCTGCCGTTGGAGAAGGCTTCGTTGATGTTGAACTTCATCGGGAAATCAAAGGCTGCACTCTGAATGATGCCGTTAACCTTGGTTCCTTCAATCCATTGCTTGATAATATTAAGGTTTTCCCAACATTCCATCACTGAGAAAACGGGATTCGCAGTAGTATTGTAAAGACCAATGTATTTAGGGGCATAACCTAATACAAAATCATAGCGGAATCCTGTATAGCCCAGATCATTGAGCAGGAAGTCGAGATAGGCGTTCACATTTTTCTGCACATTGGCACTGGTATGATCCAGATCACGTGCCCCTCCCCATGGCTTTCCCGTATCTTTTTCTCCTGTTGGCGTAAAGCCATGATCCTTCGACTCGTCGTCCTGACAGATGTCAGCAGCCGTCAACTGATATGTTTCACCCTTCCAAGTCTCTGCGGGGAAATTGAGCCAATTGGCATCCACACTCGCACGGTGGTTGATAACAATATCTTCAATGATGCCAACATTCTTGGCCTTGAAGGTGTTAATCATACTGCGCAATTCTGCCTCAGTACCAAAAGCACTCTTATGGTCGAACCAATAGACGGGGTGATAGCCCATATTGTTTTTCAAGTCATTGGCATAGGCAGAGTTGGGTACCCAGATGAGACTGAAATATTGGGATAATTCGTCAGCCTGACTTTCCAACGTCGTCCAGTTGGAGTCGGCATAACCGTCCCAATAGAATCCCTGCAACATCACGCCATCATAGTTTGACGGCCAACCTTGGGCTGATACCACGATGGTGGTGACGATGGCAATAAGTGTGGTGTAAAGTCTTCGCATAATCGTTTCTGTTATTTGGGTTGCTGATTTTGAGTAGAAAGCAGGTCGTTCCTCATTGGGAGGAGCGGCCTGCCTATTGTTACCAGAGTGTCTTTTATTCTACTGTGCAATAGATGTTGTCAGAGCCTTTACGGGTCGGGTAGAGTTTGATCTTGGTGCCCACAGCCGTGAGGTTATCTCCATTTGCTTCCAGATTGTCAAGAGTCTTGCCACCGAGGTTGATGGCCCAGTCTGCATTGACGCGGAACTTCCACCCTGCATCTGTCACACCTGCATCTGTTGCCTCGAAGCAGTAGTCGGTAGCATTCCAGGTCATATCGACATCGCCACCCCAACTGTTGAAGTCACCGATGATACCCATCTTCTCGACCTTCACGGCATTCAGTGTGCCAGCGGCCAGATTGAGTGTGACATAGTAGACACCCTCTCCGGCATTGGCCTTAAAGTTGCCGCCACCATCAGCAAAGTCGCCAGTGATACCGCCAGTCATGTGACCACTGTTGATCTCTGTACCCCAGTCGCCAGGAACTTTCTGGAACTTAAACTCGTTGCCCCATCCGTTCGGGTCAGCACAGTACAAGAAGCCTGTATAGACGCCATCGTAGTTCGGTGACTCCAATTTCTGCTCTGCATTGGCCCAACCGTCGGTCGCACCGATGAAGTAAACGAAGCGCTCGAAACTGAGCGGCTTGATTTCATAGGTCATCTCCTTCATGTTGATGGTGACACTGATGAACTTGGCACCAGCCTCTACCTTGAACGAACCGTCGCCCTGCTTGTCGCGGTCTTCGAGTTGGTTACGGCGGCAGAGCGTTCCGTCGGTGCCGTTGTTACCATTACCTTTGGTGGTG
>JAFWTK010000172.1 GCA_017518935.1 Prevotella sp. | reverse complement strand
CGTTTCCAGACAGTAAAACTCGACAAGTATGCTGTGGAGTACACTGAGAAGCGTCGCAACAAATTTGGCGTAAAAACAGAGGAGGCTTAATTATGGCAGCACAGGACACAGAAATTCGTTATTTGAATGCTCCTTCTATCGACACGAAGAAGAAGAAGAACTGCCGCTTCAAGAAGAGTGGTATCAAGTATATCGACTACAAGGATCCCGAGTTCCTTAAGAAATTCCTCAACGAGCAGGGTAAGATTCTTCCCCGTCGTATCACTGGAACATCTCTGAAGTATCAGCGTCGTGTGGCTCAGGCCGTGAAGCGTGCCCGCCAGATTGCTCTGCTGCCTTACGTAACCGATTTGATGAAATAAAACAAGGAGGACGCAAGTATGGAAATTATTCTGAAAGAAGATATTATCGGTCTGGGATTCAAGAACGATATCGTGAATGTAAAGTCTGGTTATGGCCGTAACTACCTCATCCCTCAGGGTAAGGGTGTTATTGCTTCTCCTTCTGCCAAGAAGGTGCTCGCAGAGAATCTGAAGCAGCAAGCTCACAAGATTGCTGCCCAGAAGGCTGCTGCCGAGGAGAAGGCCGCTGTGCTGGAGGGTGTTGCTCTCGAGATTGCTGCTAAGGTGAGTGCTACAGGCCAACTCTATGGTTCCGTTGGTGCTGCTCAGGTGGCTGATGCCCTCGCTCAGATGGGTAAGGAGGTTGATCGTAAGATCATCACCATGAAGGATGCCAAGAAACTGGGTGACTATGTGGCTCTCGTTCACTTCCACAAGGAGGTGACTGTTGAGATTCCCGTCAAAGTGGTTGCTGAGAACGCCGCTGAGTTGAAGGCTGCTGCCGATGCAGAGGCTGCCATCCGCGCTGCTGCTGACGCTAAGGCTGCTGCCGCTGAGGCTGCTGAGGCTGCCGACGAGGCTGAGGTTCTCGAGGCCCTCGACGCTGCTCCTGCAGAAGAGGCTACTGCTCCTGCTGAGGAGGCTCCCGCTGAGGCTTAATCAAGCATTTTAAATCAAACAATTAATAATTAATCACTGCTGTAAGGCATCATTATTTATTATGACAACAGTGTCCCGAGGGTTCCCCCTCGGGATTTTTTCGCTATTACTTCAAAGTTCACAATTGATCAAGACCCTCTTACCTTGGCCTCATTCGAATAGTTGATTAAGACTATCTGAATTAAATTGGGAAAAAGGAAAGACCGCAGGACGTGAGTCCTGCGGTCTTCTTTTTCTCTCAATTAAGTTCGTTGTGACTAACTATTAAGCAACAGTGTCAGCAGCGGCTGTGTCAGCAGCAACGGTGTCAGCACCCAGAGTGTCAACAACCTCCTCAATAGAATCAGTGTCAACGGGAGCAGCCTGCTGAGCCTGATTACCACAAGATGCGAAAGAGATAGCTGCAACAGCTACGAACATAAATACTAATTTCTTCATTTTTCTAATGCTTTTAAATCTGTAAAACAATCATTTGTTTATTAAAACGCTGCAAAGGTATGCATTTTTTTAATAGGTTGTATCATTTTTTTTGTTTTTTTTTAGGCTGTTTTTGTAACTTTTTTGCAAACGGCTGTATATCAATAGATTACGAAATGTTAAAAATCATTCATTTTTGGGAAAATGCGAATAATTGCTCAAAAATTGCTGTATTTGGGAAAAAAATACTACCTTTGTGCTCGCAAACAAAGATAAATCAAAAAGCGAAAAAGAAAAAAAGTTAAAAATGATTGATTCCTCGGCCTTTCAAGGTAAGACGGCTGCCTATTATACCCTCGGATGCAAGTTGAATTTCTCTGAGACATCGACCTTCGGGAAGATGCTTCAAGAGATGGGCGTACGGACGATACAAAAGGGAGAGCGGGCTGACATCTGTCTGATCAACACCTGTTCCGTGACGGAGGTGGCCGACCAGAAGTGTCGTCAGGCGATTCGCCGGATGGTGCGGCAGCATCCTGGGGCCTTTGTGGTGGTGACTGGATGCTATGCGCAGTTGGAAGCCGAGGAAGTGGCAAAGATAGATGGAGTCAGTCTGGTTCTGGGTTCTAACGAGAAGGCGAACCTGATACAGTTCCTTTCTGATGCATGGAGTGGAACTAAGAACGAAGAGGTAAGAACTAAGACTTATCGCCAGAAGACGAAGGACATTAAGACCTTTGCACCGTCGTGCTCTCGAGGAAACCGTACACGCTATTTTTTAAAGGTGCAGGATGGCTGCGACTATTTCTGTACGTATTGTACCATTCCTTACGCCAGAGGTTTTTCGAGGAATCCGACGATTGCCTCATTAGTAAAACAGGCTGAGGAGGCTGCGCAAGAGGGTGGTAAGGAGATTGTGCTGACCGGCGTGAACATCGGCGATTTTGGCAAGACGACAGGTGAACGGTTTATCGACCTCGTGAAAGCACTCGACGGGGTGGAGGATATCAGCCGCTATCGAATTAGTTCGTTGGAACCGGATCTGTTGTCAGATGAACTGATTGACTATTGTGCACAGAGTCGGGCTTTTATGCCGCATTTCCATATTCCCTTGCAGAGCGGCAGTGATACGGTGCTTAGACTGATGCATAGGCATTACGATGCTCAGTTGTTTGCTGACAAAATTCATCGGATCAAGGCGGTGATGCCTGATGCTTTTATTGGTGTGGATGTGATGGTGGGCTGTCGTGGAGAGACGCCTGAGTGTTTCGAGGAGACATATGAGTTCCTGAAAGGACTCGATGTGACGCAGTTGCACGTGTTCCCTTATTCTGAACGGCCTGGTACATCGGCACTGAGCATCCCTTATATCGTAAGTGAGAAAGACAAGAAACTGCGTTCGAAGCGTTTGCTGGATTTGTCGGATGAGAAGACGGTGGCTTTCTATCAGAAACATATCGGACAGGAGGCTGAGGTACTCTTCGAGAAGGCCCCAAGGGGAAAGGCCATGCATGGCTTCACCAAGAACTATATCCGGGGGGAACTGTCGGCAAAGGATGCAGACACAGCACTCGACAACAGATTGTAAAGGTGAAATTGGGTAAACTGACTCCCGACAAACAAGCATTGAGGTGCTATATAATATAAATAAGGTACGCGCGTATGGAAAAGTTGGCAATCGTGATATTGAATTGGAATGGCGAGAAGATGCTCAGGGAGTATCTGCCATCCGTGTTGCAATATTCGAGGGATGAGGCGACGATCTATGTGGCTGACAATGCCTCGACAGACGATTCGTTGACGTTGCTGAAAGCGCATTTCCCTGAAGTAAGACTGATAGAACTGGAAAAGAACTGGGGTTTTGCTGAGGGATATGACAAGGCCCTTCACCAGATAGAGGCAACATATTACTTGTTGCTGAACTCCGATATCGAGGTGACGCACCATTGGTTGACGCCGATGATTGAACTCTTGGATGCGCATAAGGATATTGCGGCCTGTCAGCCCAAACTATTAAGTGTCTTTGACAAGGACGTATTTGAATATGCAGGAGCCTGTGGCGGATTCCTCGATAAGTATGGTTATCCTTTTTGTAGGGGCCGTATCTTCGAGACGGTGGAGCAGGACAATGGTCAGTATGACTATCAGCAGGATATACTCTGGGCGACTGGGGCTGCGCTGATGATCCGTTCGAAGGACTATTGGGAAGCAGGAGGACTTGATCCGCGCTTCTTTGCCCACAACGAGGAGATAGACCTCTGTTGGCGGTTGCGCATCCGAGGTCGGCGGATAGTGTGTGTGCCAGAAAGTCAGGTCTATCATGTGGGAGGTGGCACGTTGCCGAAGAGCAATCCCATGAAGACCTTCCTGAATTTCCGCAACAACCTGACGATGCTCTATAAATGTCTACCGGAGGAGGAATTGAAGTCTGTGATGCGCTGGCGCTGGTGGTTAGACTATCTCGCCGCCTGGGAGATGCTCATCCTGAAAAGAAACGTGGGAGATTTCAAGGCGGTGTATCGGGCTCGCCATGCTTTTAAGCGTTGGAAGAAGGATTTTGAATCAGACCGTCATCAGATTCAGGCCAGTCGGGTGGTGAAAGAAATACCAGAACGAGGGCGCTTTTCCTTGCTTTGGCAATATTATGTAAAAGGACGGAAAACGTTTGATTCTTTAGACAGTTTTTTACACAAATAAACTTAAATGTGCATTTTTAAGCCTTTATTTTAAAATTTTTAGGTTAAAATTTGGTATTTACAATAATTTTAAGTAAATTTGCAGAAATTTTAAACTAAAAGAATAAAAAGGCTTCTCAGTAAGTGCGTAAGATATACTTCATACTGTTTGTTATGATGCTGGGATGCATCGGCAGTGAATGGCAATTGAAGACTGACGAATCAGAGTCGGATGTTGTCGTTGAACGCTATGACCGTATCCAGAGCCTGTATCTGACCACGAGTGATTTCTCGGCCCTTCAAGAGATGAACATCACCTATCCGGAGCAGACCAGGACGCTTATAGAGGATATCCTGCGCATCGGTAAGGTGAACGATCCGCAGATCAATACCAAATTTCTGCGTTTCTATCAGGATTCCACGTTGCAGGTGCTTATCAACGAGGCGGAACAGCAGTATGCGAATATGGATGATATTAACGAGGAGATGACGCAGGCCTTCAAATACCTGAAGAAGGAGATCCCGAATATGGAGATTCCGAAAATCTATGCACAGATTGGTTCGCTGGACCAGAGCGTGATTGTCGGTAACGGGATGATAGGAATCTGCTTGGACAAATATCTTGGTACAGAGTACGATCTGTATCTGAAACCGGAATATGGCTATTCACTGGAGCAGCGCAAGATGATGCAACGCCAGTATATCGTGCCGGATTGTATAGGCTTCTATCTGTTGAGTCTGTTTCCTATGCCTTTCGACAAGCCGATGAGTCAGGAAGAGCGCGATATCCACATGGGCCGGATTCAGTGGGTGGTCAATAAAGCGATAGGACGGGATATCTTTGACTCGACCTTTATGCAGAAAGTCGGTAAATTTATGAAAAACCATAAGGATATGGGGATTGAGCAGTTGCTCAACGGCACGAAATATTCAGATTTCTTGGGACTTTGAAAAAAAAATGCTATCTTTGCACAGTCTAAAAAGATAAGATTATGGCAAAGAAGTGTTTTGGGATAATGGCTTCTGTGCTTGTGCTGGCAATGAGTCAGGTGCAGGCTGGTGATAAACTGAGTTTAAGGGACATCACACGGGGAGAGTTCCGCGCAGAGTCGATGACGGAAGTCCATCCGATGGACGATGGGGAGACGTATGCCCAGATCAGTGATGATGGCAAAAGAATTGTGACCTATTCGTTCAAGACGGGTAAGCAGGTGGGTGTGCTCTTTGATGCTGCAACGGCTCGAGGGGCACAGGTGAGTCGTGTAGAGGGCTACATCGTGAGTCCCGATGGGCGCCGGTTGCTGATACAGACGAAGACAAAGCCCATCTACCGTCATTCATTCACGGCAGAGTATTATATCTTTATGATCCAGAATAACAAACTGGAACCGCTCTCCGACGGCGGACCACAACAGACGCCTGTGTTCTCGCCTGACGGTAACCAGATTGCCTTTGTACGCGATAATAATATCCACCTCGTCAAATTGCTCTACGACAATGCAGAGAGTCAGGTGACGAAGGACGGGAAGCGCAACGAGATTATCAACGGTATCCCCGACTGGGTCTATGAAGAGGAGTTTTCCACGAATACGTCGATGGTATTCTCTGCCGACTCGAAGCAGATTGTTTGGATCCGTTATGACGAGAGCGATGTGCCGCAGTATTCCATGCAGTTGTTCAAGGGTCTGGCTCCTGAGCGCGAGGAGTATCGTGACTATCCTGGCGACTATACCTATAAATACCCCATTCCTGGCAAGCAGAATGCAAAAGTAAAGGTGCTCTCGTACGACATCCAGAGTCACCAGACGCGCACCATCGACCTGCCGTTGGAGGCTGATGGTTATATACCTCGTATCAAGGCAACATCTGATCCAGAGAAAATTGCCATCTTCACGCTGAACCGGCATCAGGACGATCTGAAGATCTATATGGCCAATCCGCTTTCGACGGTAGCCAAACTGATCATCGAGGACAAGATTGACAAATATGTGAAAGAGGAAACGTTCGAGGATGTGCAGATTACCGATAAACATATCCTCCTGCCCAGTGAGCGCGATGGCTATAACCATTTGTATCTCTATAACCTCAACGGTCAGCAGTTGCGCCAGATTGTTGCGGATAAGTATGTGGTGAAAAGTGTCTATGGTTTTGATGAGGTGACGGGGGATGTCTATTTCGCTGCCAATCCGAAAGGGGCTACCGACCAGCAGGTGATGGTGGCCCGTCAGAACGGTAAGATTGAGACACTCTCGCAGAAGGACGGCGTGAATAATGCTATTTTCAGCAATAACTTCAAATACTTCATCAATATTTGGAGCGACCTCGACAATCCAGCGCAGTATACCCTCTGCCAGAATAACGGCAAGGCTCTTGCTACACTCATTGACAATCACGAGTTGAAGGAGCGCCTGGCAAAGTACGACCTTGGCAAGAAAGAACTCTTCCAGTTTACCACCTCTGAGGGTGTGACGCTAAATGACTGGATGGTGAAACCTTTTGATTTCAGTCCGACCAAGAAATATCCTGTGATTATGTATCAGTATGGTGGCCCGGGTAACCAACAGGTGCTCAACCAATGGGGCATCGGCATGAGTGGTAGCGGTGCCATCCTCGAACAATATCTCTGCCAACAGGGCTATATCTGCGTGTGTGTGGATAATCGTGGCACTGGCGGACGGGGTGCAGAGTTCGAGAAGTGTACCTATCTCCGTCTGGGTGAATTGGAGTCAAAGGATCAGGTGGAGACAGCCATTTGGCTTGGACAGCAGAGTTATGTCGATAAGAACCGTATCGGCATTTGGGGCTGGTCATACGGTGGTTGGAACACGCTGATGTCGATGTCGGAGGGACGGCGAGTATTTGCAGCGGGCGTGGCTATTGCACCACCTACCAACTGGCGTTTCTACGATACAATCTATACGGAACGCTATATGCGTACACCGCAGGAGAACCCGAAGGGCTACGATGAGGTGAATCCCATCGCTCGTGCCTCCCAGTTGCATGGTGCCTTGCTCATCTGTCATGGTCTGGCCGATGACAATGTACACTATCAGAACACAGCGGAATATGTCGAGGCGCTGGTACAGGCCGACAAGGACTTCCGCCAACTCGTCTATACCAACCGCAACCACAGCATCTTCGGTGGAAACACCCGTAACCACCTGTTCCGTCAGGCGATCAATCATTTCAATGCCGAACTACAATAAGGAAAGTCCTCGCTGAACGGAAAAATGCAGAGTTGGAAAAATAGCAGAAATAAAGAATCCCCACCGATTTTAATTGGTGGGGATTCTTTTTATCAAGCAAACGATAGTATTAGTAGGCGAAGAGCGGATAGGCCTTCATCGTTTCGTTGACCTCGCTGCGCACCTTGGCGATCACCTGTTCGTTCTCGGGATCGTTGAGCACTTCTTCAATCCAGGCAGCAATCTGTACCATCAGATCCTCCTTGGCACCACGAGTGGTGATGGCGGGAGTTCCGAGACGGATACCAGAGGTCTGGAAAGCGCTGCGACTATCGAACGGCACCATGTTCTTATTCACGGTGATGTCGGCAGCGACGAGTGCATTCTCTGCCACTTTACCAGTCAACTCGGGATACTTCGAGCGCAGGTCGACGAGCATCGAGTGGTTGTCGGTACCACCGCTGACGATGCCGAAGCCACGCTTCACGAGTTCTTCAGCCAGAACCTTGGCGTTCTTCTGCACTTGCTTAGCCCACTCCTTGAACTCAGGCTGCAATGCCTCACCGAAGGCAACGGCCTTGGCAGCGATGACGTGCTCCAACGGACCGCCCTGTTGTCCGGGGAAGACGGCGCTGTTGATGAGTGCCGACATCTTCTTCACGACACCCTTCGGTGTGGTGTAGCCCCAGGGGTTGTCGAAGTCCTTGCCCAGCAGGATGATACCGCCGCGCGGTCCACGCAGGGTCTTATGGGTGGTGGAGGTGACGATGTGTGCCCACTTCACGGGGTTCTCCAGCAGGCCTGCGGCGATGAGTCCGGCGGGGTGTGCCATGTCGATCATCAGCAGGGCACCCACCTTGTCGGCAATCTCGCGCATACGCTTGTAGTCCCACTCACGACTGTATGCTGAGCCACCGCCGATAATCAACTTTGGCTTGTGCTCCAGGGCGAGGGCCTCCATCTCGTCGTAGTCCACGCGGCCTGTCTCTTTGTTCAGGTTGTAGCCTATGGGCTTGTAGAGGATACCGCTGGTGTTGACGAGCGAGCCGTGCGAGAGGTGGCCACCGTGGTCGAGGTTCAAGCCCATGAAGCAGTCACCGGGCTTCAATACTGCCAGCAGCACGGCAGCATTGGCCTGTGCGCCGGAGTGGGGCTGCACGTTGGCATACTCGGCTCCGAAGAGTTTGCAGACACGGTCAATAGCCAACTGCTCCACCTCGTCAACTACCTGACAGCCACCATAGTAACGGTGTCCAGGATAGCCCTCGGCATACTTGTTGGTCAGGTAGGAGCCCATGGCCTCCATCACCTGGTCGCTTACGAAATTCTCACTGGCAATCAGTTCTATGCCTTTCAATTGGCGCTGATGCTCTTTCTCAATCAACTCAAAGATTGTGTTGTCTCTGTTCATTGTTTTTGCTTATAGGGTTTATACTAATTCTACTTTATTGATGTCTTGTTCTTTCTCGCAGTAGTGACAGGTCAGGATACCGTCAGCCACGTGGAAATGTGTCGCCATCGGCTCGTTGTTGGTGATGCATTTGGGGTTGTTACACTTCACGATGCCTTTGATCTCGTCAGGTGTTTCAACGGTTTTCTTCTCCACCACCTCATAATCGCGGATGATGTTGAGGATTACCTTCGGCGCAACGACGGAGAGTCGGGAGATCTCATCATCGGTAAAGAACTTGTCCGACACTTTGATGATGCCCTTATTGCCCACCTTCTGCGAGGGGTAGTTAAAACCGATGGTTACGGGTGTTTTCAAATCGAAGAGACCTAGTAGGCTGGCCACTTGATAGGTCTTCTCTGCTGGTATATGGTCAATCACGGTGCCTTGCTCAATGGCAGCAACCAGACGTTCTTTCTTATTCATCGTATAATCGTTTTGTCGTTTTTAACTTCATCGTGACTGATACCGAGTACATCGCAGAAGATGGCCTCACGGGCAAAGAGTCCGTTGCCAGCCTGCTGGATATAGTAGGCATGCGGGTTGTCATCCACCTCGTAGGCGATTTCGTTCACGCGGGGCAGGGGATGGAGGATCTTCATGTTGGCCTTGGCACTCTTCAACATATCGTTGTTCAGCACGTACACATTCTTTACGCGTTCGTATTCCATCAGGTCTGAGAAACGCTCCTTCTGTACACGAGTCATATAAAGGATGTCTGCATCAGCGATGATTTTCTCGTTGAAGGCGGTGTGTTCCTGATACTTGATACCGTGCTCCTTGCAATAGAGTTTGTATTCCTGCGGCATGGCCAGTTCCTTGGGGGCCACAAAGTGGAACGTGGGATTGAAGTGGCGCATGGCCATCAGCAGGGAGTGTACTGTCCGACCGTATTTCAGATCACCTACCATATATATATTTAGATTCTCTAATGTGCCCTGGGTCTTATAGATGCTGTAAAGGTCAAGCATGCATTGCGAGGGGTGCTGGTGGGCACCGTCACCGGCATTCACGATGGGGATGGGGGCGACTTCAGAAGCATAGACAGCAGCACCCTCGATGTAGTGGCGCATCACGATGACATCAGCATAGTTGGATACCATCAGAATCGTGTCTTTCAGCGTCTCACCCTTTGTACCGCTGGTGATCTTCGGGTCGGCAAAACCAATCACACGGGCTCCCAGACGGTTGGCCGCTGTCTCGAAAGAGAGACGGGTGCGCGTAGAAGGCTCGAAGAAAAGTGTGGCGACGACTTTTCCTTTCAACAACTCCCTGTTCGGGTGCTTCTCAAATTCTTCTGCCAACTCAATCATGTAGAGAATTTTCTCTTTCGTGAGGTCGGCAATGGTCACAAAATTATGCTTTTCCATTACTGTTTTTTGGATTGATGGCACAAAATTCCACAAGCCCTATTTCTAGAGGGGGTTCAGCACCATTGTCTTTACTCTTGGTCATTACACGCTACAAAATTACTACATTAATTTTAAATATTTACCCTAATTTGTTTTTTTTTGTTCAGTCTTAAACACTTTTTTTGATATGATACTTCATTTATGAGGTGTTTTCGACTTTCGTGTTCCTCGAATACTATTGATTTAGGATTATATAGGTTTCTTTACTTCCTTCCTATTCTTCATAATCTCCAAATACTCAATCTTACAATTCTGACTAATAAAATCCATGCAGTTCACCTTCTTTTCATTTCTGGGTATTAGTTTTTGTTTCATAGTTCAGTTTTTGTTAGTTCTACTCCGTCTAATCTCTTATCTCCAATACGAATCT
>JAFWTK010000171.1 GCA_017518935.1 Prevotella sp. | reverse complement strand
GCCTGCGAGGCTGTCTGCCCGAAGAACGAGACCATCGCCAACATCGCCCGCCTGAACCGCGAGATGCTCAAGGCCAAGTTGGCAGATTAATCGCACGTACATTATCTATAATAAGAGTGCCGCAGATGTTTGTCTGCGGCACTCTTTGTTCTGTATGTTGCTGTGCCACAGCAACACACTCAACGTTCAGTCTTCGCAAATAGCCTTCGCCATATCGTTCAGTTTTAGGCACTGCCCTCTCTTAATCACGATTTTTTCATTATGATGCTCCCAAGGCGCTAGTATCAACAACTGTCCTCTGGCGCAGGCATCCATTCTCATTCCTCCAGGCTTTGCCAAATCCGTAAAGCCATTTTCTTGCAGATAGATCAGCGGTAGCCCTTCCTCAAAAGCAGCCCTCATGATGGCTTTCTCGCCTTTTGATATAGTAGGCGACACCAGCACCGCCCCTTGCCTTGCGGCTCTAAGGCATTCATTCGTCTTCGCCTGTAAGTCTCTCTCGTTGATGCTCCTTGAGCATTGCACTTGTATCTTTACCGGTCTTTCCAGCAAGAAACGATTGCCAATAGCCGAAAAACTTAGTCCTGCGAACGTCAGCCCCCTCTCTATCCTAAACAAATCAGGATTCTCCCGTTTCATCAGCAATCGCCTTGGGTTATCCTTCAGATAGTTAAGCCATCGCTCCAGTTGCCCCTCCCTCAGCAATATCTGGTCATTAAAGCCTTTCGCAAAGAGCAGCCCATTGTCACGGCTCTGTTCTGCGTGTTGCTGTGCCACAGCAACACACTCAACGGGCATTAACTCTCGGAAGGCTTTGTTGCAGGCTTGTTTAACTCCCAGCAACATCTTTCCCAACGGTTTCTCCATCTGCTCTTTTACAAAAAGAATCGCATGTAGATGGTCGGGCATCATCTGTAATTCTACTACCTTCACCTCTGGATGATGACTACTGATGGATTGCCATATCTGCTCAACAGCCTCTCCCAGTGGCGACAACTCGATATGAGGTGTCTCTGGCGATGGCTTTACAGCCTCGCTTCTCCCTACTACTGCGCCGAAGAGCGGCTTCCGCCCCTCAGTCACCATTGTAATCATATACATACGCCGGGCTGTGTAATCATTATCAAGACACCGTCGCTGCATCGAGGGCTTCTTCTTCCCCGCAAATGCCTTCCTGCTTTCAAACTTTGCTCGTTGGTTTTCCATACTTCTTTAAGATTTCACGCAGCAAAGATAAGGACTTTTTCTCATATCAGCAATTTTTTTCTAACTTTTTTCGTTCCAAGATGCCTTTATTCAGTGTTTTTTCGTATATTTGCCCCGAAAAAACAATATGAATAAGAAGGTTGTTATTGCGTGTTGCATTGGGTTGGGACTCTATATTGGTTGTTCTTTATTTCCCCAACATTCCGAGTTTGACGATAAGGCGACATTAGAGGATGTAATGGAAATGCAGCTTCCCAATTATAAGGTGAAGAAATACATTTCTGATCCTATTATTGATTGTCATGGTGATTTTAGCGATAAGATTGTAATTGTATTTGAAGAGATACCATCTAAACAGTTTATTGACAATGTAAACCAAAGAGTAGTTGCAGATACATTAAGAGATGATAAACGTTGGCTGAAACATGATGAGCATCGATATACTTTTCAGGCATGCTATGGAGATGGAGGAAGAACCCCAAAATGTAGAGAAGGGCAACACGATTGGATTATTACTTTAGATTTTTCTGATAATTCAACAGAAGGTATAATCAATTACGGTTATTGGTGAAAAAGCTCACAAAGTTACTCTGACACTTTGGGAGGCTGGAAAGGGGAAAGTGATTCACTGAATGCGATGAAGGTATATATTGCCCATATTTTACGTAGATTATTTCCTGACTTCGGCGATGCGTCACCCTATTCGCGCACGATAGTTAGCTAATTCTGGTAATTTTGGATGTGCTAGTGGAAAAATCACATTTTCCTTTTCTATTTCATAGAATTTTTATACCTTTGTCGCGGATTTCACATACTCTACCCAAGGTTTAGCCAAGGTGTACCCAAGGTCTAGCCAAGGTGTAGCCAAGGTCAAAAGGCTGACATCACCTTGGATAGAACCAGAGTACTGCTTGGATAAGGTATGGATAGAGTGAAGGAATAAGTCTGTTGGGAAGTAAGCATCTCTAAAAAACGAAGGCGTAGAAAAACACGAAAATTAAAAACCCGCACGAAACTCTTGAGTCACCCAAGTCACCATGTAGAATTTCCTGTTTATAAGGGTTTCAAGAGAGTCAACTTCTCTGAAATGTTAAAATCGCCGAAGTCAAGAGCGCTGCAGAGAAGAAATCTGCGGCGTTTTTTTGTCCTTTTTGGAATAATTCATATCTTTGCACCATCATTTCTTTTCTATAGAATTCAAACAATAATAAACAAGTTTATAATGAATCAGGATTACAAATCCATTTTTCAACTCACTGGGGCAATGATGATAGCGTCTCTTGCTGCCTTTCTTATGCATCCTTTGTTATGGACGCTGGTGATAGTTGGTCCCCCATTTGATTGGAGTTTTATATGGGTTGGAGTTACATACCTTCTTGTTTATGGTCTCATTGGCATGTTTGTTTGCTGGAAATGCTGGCAACTTTCATGGAAGAAACAGGCCTTATTGGCTTTCTGTGCCATCAATGCAATATTGGCAATAGTTCTTTTTGTAAATTTAAATTGGCCCAGATATATAGAGATTGAAGGGATTAAAGAGCGACGATATATAGATGGGATGACTTTCTTGATGATTCTTGTGACCAGTACTTTAGCTGCCCTCTTATCGGCTATTCCCATAAGTCTATGCTGTTATTATTTCAAAAAATATAAAGTGTCAGACACAGAGTGAAGCAACAAGAACAAACATGACAACGATGAATATTGGAAACAAGACGCCTGAGAAACAGGGCAAAATGGCTTTTACCTTATTATTATGTATGTGTTGGGTGCTGATGGCCAATGCCCAGCACACTGTTGAGAGCATCCGTAAGGAATATCAGAACGTGCATGAGTGGATTGCCTTGATGAGCGATAGTTTCCCGTCAGACGGCATCCCGCCCGAGTATTTCGACTTACACGTGGAGCAGAACCTGCCTGGCACAGGACCGCACCACGAGAATATCCGCATGTACTACGGCGAACTGGAGCCAGAGGAGGAGGGTGACCCCTATCCGCCTCACTACCTGCGCTTCGCGACGATCAAGTATAACTACGCTGCCCGTGAATTCTATGAGGAGTATCTCTATGACGATAAGGGTCAGGTGATGTTCATCTATGCGCTCACGCCCGACGTAGAGGGTGGGGGTGATATATGGCCATACGAACTGCGTATGTGGTTCGACGGCAAACGTCTCCTGCGTTTCAATGCCAAGAAGTTCGACGGGTCTTTGACTTACATAGATATTGCGACCCTGAAGAAAGGAACCTTCAAGGACGAATATACGGGCAAGACCGTTCCAGAGAAGTTTATCAGCGAGGCCGACCGCTGTAAGCAGGACGCAGAGCGCTACCTGTTGCTGTTCAAGAGCATTGATAACAGATAGTCAAGATGACAGAGACGAGGAAGGGGTTTGTGCAGTTGCACCTGAGTGTGTTGTTGGCGGGCTTTACGGGTCTGTTTGGACGACTGATTACGCTCAACGAGGTGGATATCGTGTGGTATCGCATGTTGTTTACGAGCGCGATTCTGCTGGTGTTCACGGGACTGCCGAGGGTAGGGTGTCGGAAATTTCTGCAACTCTGTGGCTGTGGGGCACTGCTGGGGTTCCACTGGATTCTGTTCTATGGCAGCATCAAGGCCTCGAATGTCTCTATTGGTGTGATCTGTTTCTCGTTGATCGGTTTCTTCACGGCTCTCTTCGAGCCTCTCATCTTCAAGCGGCGACTCTCCTGGCTCGAACTGCTGTTTTCGTTGATTACCGTCGCTGGTGTGCTGTGCATCTTCTCGCTCGATGCCCGCTACCGCTATGGTATTGCCATTGGTGTTGTCTCGTCAGCCGTCTGCGCCCTCTATGCCATCTGCAATAAGAAGGCGAGTGTGGGTGTGCGCAGTCGGACGGTGCTGATGTACCAGATGTCTGGAGGCCTCGTCCTTGTATCGGCCATCATCCCGATTTACCTCTATTTCTTTCCCAGCCAGCAGTCGGTTGTTGTTGTGCCCGAGGGTTCGAATCTTTGGTTCATGCTCTGCCACGCTTTGTTCTGTACCGTCGGTATGTACCTCTTGCAGATTCAGGCCCTGAAGCGCTTGTCGGCCTTCACCGTCAATCTGACCTACAACCTCGAGCCCTGCTACACCATTATCCTCGCCTTTCTCATCTTCGGCGAGGGACGCGAGATCAATTTCTCTTTCTACATCGGCATAGTCCTCATCCTGCTCAGCGTCTTCCTTCAAACCCGTCGTGCTTGGAAGAAATAAAGCGATTCTATTAGAATTTATAATTTTCTTTGCTAAGACCTACAATAATCAGCCCTGAATCTGGTTTGCTTCATTGCACCCCGGGCATAAGTCTGCCCTGAATCTGGGGCACATTTACCCCCCTGTGCATAAGTCTGTCCGAAACCTCAGGCATAAAAAATCGATTTGGGGATGACTTGTCCCGATTATTGGGCTTATTACAGAAGAAACCAAATTTTTGTAAAATAAAAACTAATTTTGTTGGCTAAGTGAAAAAAGATGCGTATTTTTGCAGTAGTTTTACGAGATAGGACTAAATATTAATATGTACGAACAACAACAAGTTTATTCAAATTCATTATATATAATGTTCTATGGGGGGTCAATGATATTTGCGCTCATAGCCTGCATCTATCTGTTGTTCCGTCGTAGTAATGCTATTGCGCCCGAAGTAGTGCCTCCTCTGCGGCTGCGTCGCTGGGTTGCTGCTTTCTTTGCGGTTATGGTGATGAGCCATTTATCGTGGTTCGCGTTAGTCAGGTACAGCCGCCTCTTTGGCGATCCTTTGATAAATCTCGTCGTGGCTGCAGCGCTCGACTGCGTGGTACTGATACCCCTTATAATGGGTATGCTGTTCAGCATGTTGCAAGACCGCCGTCGCCCGCTCTGGCCTTTCATCTTGGCCTCGTTGCCTGTTGTAGCCTTATTTGCAGTGATTATCAATCGTCATGACTTAACCCTGGTATCTTGGGTGCAAGGCTATTTCATGTTGATGACCATTGTTATCATCATATATATGGCGTATGCAGTTAGGCAGTATAGTCTATGGCTTCGCAACAACTATGCCGACTTGGAGCACAAGGAGGTGTGGCAGAGTTTTATGGTGCTGGCTATCTGTCTGCTGATTCTTAGTTTTTACATCTACTCCAGTAGCGGCATGACTTACGAGTATACCCTACAGGTGTTTGATTATCTGTTTGTCATAATTTTGCTTTGGCGAGTGGAGACGTTGCAGACGCTGGAAAACAATGATGACATCACTCAGACGACGGACGTGGAGATGGTGACGGCTCTACACACCAGTGCGCCACAGACAACAATTCCTGGTAACATCGGATTGTTGCTGGAGCAGTATTGCGAGGGTGGACAACTCTACTTGCGACAAGACATCTCGCTCAGTGAACTCAGCAAGGCTATCGGTACCAACCGCTATTATCTCAGTCTATATTTTACACGACAGAATACCACCTACAATGCCTATATCAATGGCCTGCGCATCCAGCACTTCGTGCGTCTCTATCAAGAGACTGTCGCTGCCAATCGCCCTTTCACTGCCCAGCAACTGGCTCAGGAGAGCGGCTTCAGGAGTTACAGCACTTTTGCAACAGCCTTCAAACAGCGTATGGGGAAGACGGTCACGATGTGGATGCGCGGGAATATTTTCAAATAATATTAACCTCTGGTAAAATAACATTTTTATCGCTATATTTGCACTACGAAATGTGTTTTTATGAATGAAATTGCTAAGATGATGACGAGGAGGCTTTTTGAGATCATCTGCTGTATGATGAGTGCAGTGGCTTGGGGACAGGCCAAGGCGGTGGGTGACACCATTCGCTATGAGGTCAACCCCCAAGAAATGCGCCAGCATTTCGAGGGCTGGGGTGTGTCACTGTGCTGGTGGGCTGGTCAGTGTGGAAAGTGGTCGGATGAGAAGATCGACGAGATTGTCACGTGGCTGGTCAGTCCAGAGGGTCTGAATTACAATATTTTCCGTTATAATATAGGTGGTGGCGACGATCCTCAGAACCGTCATTGTGAGCTCCATCATATGGGACGGGGCAAGGGCTTGCGTGCCGAGATGGAAGGATTCAAGGATTCTATCGGTGACAGATATCATTGGGAGCGTGATGCTGCCCAACGCAAGATTATGCTAAAGATTAAGGAAAAACGCCCTGATGCCGTGTTCGAGGCGTTCAGCAACTCCTGTCCTTACTATATGACCTATAGCGGTTGCGTGGCAGGTCATCAGGATGGTGGCAAGGACAACTTGCGGCCAGAGTATTACGAGGCGTTTGCCCATTATCTTGTGGATGTCTGTAAGCACTATAAGGATAAGTACGGCATTGAGTTCAAGACCCTTGCACCTTTCAATGAGTCGGCAAGCAACTACTGGCACGCCAATGGCTCTCAGGAAGGATGTCATTTCGACTATGAATCACAGGTCAGGTTTATTCATGTACTTGAGCCCATCCTGCGTGCGTCAGGACTCAGCACAGTTATTTCTGCTGCCGACGAGACCAGCGTCGGGCATGCTATAGACGGTCTGAAATATTATGTTTCAACAGGAGCCGACAGGTGCATAGGACAATGGAATACCCACACCTACGGTGGGAGCATATTAGAGAAAGTACGCTATGGAGCATTGGCCCGAGCAACGGGCAAGCACCTGTGGATGAGTGAGACAGGTGCCGGTGGTAATGGTATCGCTGGCAACCTGAAATTGGCCCAAAGGCTGATAGACGATATGCGCTATATCCAGCCCGAGGCATGGATTGACTGGCAGTATATGGAAGAGGCCAACGATCAGTGGTGTACCATCCGTGGCAGTTTTGCTGGTCAGACTTACGAAAAGGTGAAGAACTACTACGTTCGGCAGCAGTGTTCGCGATTCATCAAGCAGGGCTATGATATCATCACAACGGTTAATAATCAATCTCTTGCTGCCGTCAGTGCCAATCGTGACACGCTTGTCATAGTCGCACTTAATGAAGGTACTGCTGCTAAGACGCATGTCATCAACCTGTCTCAGTTCTCCCAGATGCCAGTCGGTAACAATATTCGCGCTTATCGCACCTCAGCAGAAGAGAATCTCTCGGATGCCTCGCATAGCGTCAGTCTCGACGGCAAAACCCTCATTATGGACCTGCCCGCTCAGAGCATCACAACATTGGTCGTAATCGGTCTTTACTGTCAATCTGACCTACAACCTTGAGCCCTGCTACAAAGCACGATGTAACAGTTTTTTCTTTGTTTATGACTTTTTTTCGATAAAAAAGCGTATCTTTGCCACATCATCTAAAATAAGACGACTATGAATATCGGAGACAAGGTGCCTGAGATTTTAGGCAGAGACGAACAGGGACGGGACATCCGTCTGAGTGATTACAAGGGACGAAAGTTGGTGTTGTATTTCTATCCGAAGGACAATACCAGCGGTTGTACGGCTGAGGCATGCAGTCTGAGAGACCACTATGGCGAACTGCAGGATGCAGGCTATGAGGTGGTAGGTGTGAGCAAGGACACTGCTGCCTCGCATGTGAAGTTCAAGGAGAAGTATGAACTGCCCTTCCCATTGATTGCTGATGTCGATAAGACGCTGATGGAGGCGATGGGTGCCTGGGGCGAGAAGACGATGTACGGCAAGAAGACGATGGGCACCATCCGCACCACCTTTATTATTAATGAGGAGGGCATCATCGAACAGATCTTCGCTGGCAAGCAGGTGAAGACCAAGGAGCACGCAGAGCAAATCCTTAACACATAAAAACAGATAAAGAGTGAGAAGATGAAGACAGTATTGTATCTTATTGTGATGGCTGGCCTGTTGACGGCTTGCAGCGGTGCGGCCACGAAATCGACGGTGAACCAGGAGGCTGTTGCGGATTCTATGGGAATAGTATCGGAGGACTCTGTGGCGGTTTCGGCAGAAGTGGATGATACTTTGGTGATTCCGATTGAGGAATTCAGGGCTTTCCTTGATTCAATAGGTGTCAATCGTGAAGCGAAGTGCGGACTGACGTATCTGTACACATACGAAGATGACGGCGATGAAGGCGACGTAGGCTCTTATGACATCGTATATGGCCTGAATGTGGAGAAGGGAGAGAAGACAGATTTTGGCTATGAATTAAAGCCCACGAGCGATCATGCCTGTTATTTCCAATACAGTCTGGACACTTCGACCCATGCCAGCCTGAATTTCACTGATAAGGGCGATGCCGACCGTTTCTTCGAGGCTTTCCTGAAGTCAGGTGTGGTGGACTGTGGCGGTATGTACGTGGTTGTCGAGCAGGAAATACCAGCAGGAGAAGTCATCACCGTGAATTCCATGAGGGATTACGACGGAAAGTACTCCATTGAGAAGCCTGTGCTCGATCCTGAGAGAGGATTCTATACGATTATCATCTGCTGGTTTGCTTAGTCAGCGACCTTATGGGTAATTTAATTGTTAAGATATAATTCTGCTATTTGGAATAATGCGCCGTAGCCGTAGTTTACCTCGAATCGGAAGTACTTGGCACTCTTGAGTTTTGTACCGTTCAACTCGAAGGTCTTCATCTTGTTGCTTCTTGTTGGCAACCCTGCTTCGTAGTCTCTGCGGAAATCCTTCTCGTCCATCAGTGTCCAGTTATCTTCTTGTTTTTGTTTGCCGTAAAGTCTCCAGTATGACGGATTGCGTGACGGATATTCTGCAGCATCATCGGCTGTAACCAAACTGTAACTTCCTATTGTAATAGGTATAGTGCTGTGGAATTCAATATAGGGTACATCTGCACCACCAATCGTGTTCGCGTTGGTACCCATCCACTTGGTTTTTCTGCTGTCGTCAATCAGGTTGGCAAAGCCAAACTCATCAGTACCCGTACCTCTATCGGCTATCAGTTTGAATTCTGGAACTTCAATCGTATAATCTTTCTTCTGGCGTAGGTTTTCATTATCGCACCGCCAGTGGATAGAAAATGCCTTGATGCCATAGTTTTGTGCCAGTTCTTGAAGGATATCTTTCTGCTTATCGAAAGCGTTTGTGGCATTTTCTATGATGGCGTTGATCACCTGCACGCTGGTCTCTGTTTTGTCTGCCACAGTGAATACACTGCGATAAATATCGGGATACTTTTCGGTAAAGTAATTCTCCAGTTCCTTCAGGGCAGTCTTATCCTGTTTATCCTCCCACTCATCTACGGTTATGCTCATACGCCATTTCTGCAGGAATCGGTTAGGCTGCAGGAACTCGTGCTTGAAGGTGCTCTCCGTATAAGTGTTGGTGTAATCATATTTGCGAGCATACTCACCGTTCTCCTTGATAGTCTTTGACTGTAGCAGTACTGCCGTCTGCGGATACGATGTGATGTTCAGCGTATATGTGCCTGTGGGGTTAGCCACTGACCAGCATATCTCGTTGGTCAGGTCTGCATCGCTCACCAAAATAGCAGGTGCTATGTCGTGCTTGTAGTAATAGGCATCGCTGCCTGTTTCTCTTCTGCCTTTTGGCAGATTGCCCTTATAGCTCCAGGTCACTTTGTTTCCATTGCGGTTCTTGTGTACCTCAAGGTCTTTATGGGCTCTTGAGTTGTTCATGGAGAATGATGACCCGTTGGTCTTACCATCAGTCTTGCTGATACCGCTCGTTATACTGCCCAATGGACCGTTGCCGTTATATCCAGCGTTACTGCTCCAGGAGTAACCTATGCTGGAACTGGAACTTTCCGAATAACCTACGTTTATCGAGATGGTGGTACTTTGGTTTTCGGTTGCAGGTGTTGCTGCTTCCAGTTGGATATTGTCGTTGTTATCGCCTGTCAACTCCATCGAAGTTTCATAGTTTGAGAGGAACGCGCCATAGTACAATGGGTAATCACCAAAACCGTTGCACTTTGTCCATTTGTCTTCTTCACGGGGGAAGAACAACCGTTCATAGCCTCTGTCACCCATGCTTACGGTCACATTCTGCTTGATATAATAATAATCCTTGTTCGAGTCGATGTCGTGTACTCCCCACGACCTTACGGTCATCTGCACGCGGTTGGCACTTCTCACCAATTTGTGCTCAGGGTTAAGTGTTAAGATGTTACCATTGAAGGTAAAAGTCTCGCTGGCATCCATCAGTGCATTGATGGCATTACCGCCATCGGCACGGGTTGTCAACAAATGCGACCGGGCCTCGGCCTGAGCCTCACTTCGGTTCTTGTCTATCTCATTAAGCCAACGTGCCACGCCATTGGCCAATATGTTTGCTTCCCTGCTATCGCGTTCAAATGTCTGTTTCGTCAGTATCGATTCCAGCAGTTGCCCTTTAGTATCCTCAGAGCGTAGTTCTACGGTTTCTTCAGTTTTGAACGGTTCCATATAGAAATACTCGTTCATACCCATAATGACCATCTCGGCAAAAACCTCGTTATCATCTATTATACCAGCCCTCGTAGCCAAACGGCGCATATTATTCAGACGCGTCTCAGCACGTTCCTTTATGGCAGAGTGTTCCCTTGCCTCCTGCTTCTGTTCATCTGTCAGATCAAAGTTCTCATCAATCTCGGCCTGTTGATAATCGATAACACCCACCACAAAGGCGGTCGTGATAACAAAGGCATCTTTAATAGTGGGACGATCTATCGCCAGTAGACCGCCGTTCATCATCATTCTGGTCAGATGGCGGATATTCTCAATATCATTTGCGAACTGGAGTGTTTCATCGCCCTTTAACATAATCATTTTCGTACCTTCCTGGTAACCTTGGTATGTTATTCCCAAACGATTGAGCAAGGCTTTTCCGGTGGAATTCTCTTCAAACTGGCCGTAAACTGCTGTGGGCAGATTGGGCACAGTCACCATCTCAGGGTCCGTCTTAATATTGTCGTCAGATACTTCTGTGTCATTGAAGATACTCTGCATGTCAATACTATTTTCATCACGTGAGCACGATGCCATTATCATGGCTACCAACAAACATAATAAGCCTAATTTTTTCATATCGATAATTGTTTTTAGTTGTTATTTTATTGCAAATATACGGTTTTTTACGGGAAGTATCTTTTCTGTCATTATTAAATAATGTTAACCTCTGGTAAAAAGGTCGAATATTTCTTTAATTTTGCAGTCTCTAAAAGAGATAGCGATGGATTAGAAGATAATGAGGATATCATTTTCAATAATATGACAATGAACATTGGAGACAAGGCGCCCGAGATTTTGGGCAAAGACGAACAGGGACGGGACATCCGTCTGAGTGATTACAAAGGACGTAAGTTGGTGCTGTATTTCTATCCGAAGGACAACACGAGTGGCTGTACGGCGGAGGCATGTAGCCTGAGAGACCACTATGGCGAACTGCAAGGTGCAGGCTACGAGGTGGTGGGTGTGAGCAAGGACTCTGCTGCCTCGCATGTGAAGTTCAAGGAGACACATGAACTGCCTTTTCCATTGATTGCCGATATCGATAAGGCATTGATGGAGGCGATGGGTGCCTGGGGCGAGAAAGTGATGTACGGCAAGAAGACGATGGGTACCATCCGTACGACCTTTATCATCAATGAAGAAGGTATCATCGAACAGATCTTCGCTGGCAAACAGGTGAAGACCAATGAGCACGCAGAGCAGATACTGAATAAATAGTGCCGTAGATTATGGATAAAATTCAGTTATGGGTTCGGCAGGTGTTGGAGGCCTGCGGTTTGGAGGGAGGTGCCGTGGCATATGTCAGCCATGTGGTGTTGGTAATACTGGCTATATTGTTGGCAGTGGTGGCTGGACTGCTGTGTCAGAAGATACTGGTGCCTATCGTGCTGCGACTGACGAAGAAAACGGAGGCGAAGTGGGATGATGTCATTTTCAGTCGCAAGGTACTGATGACGGCGTGCAGCATCGTACCGGCAATCGTCATCTGGATGCTGCTGCCCTGGACATTTTACGATTTCCCGACAGTCCGTGAGGTGTTGACCCGTCTGACGGCTATCTATATCACCGTGATGGCAGTGCGCACGCTGATTGTATTTGCCGACTCTTTTAAATTGCTGGAGGATGGGCCGCGAACGGCTCGTCAGCAGTATCTTTATTCTGTCTGCGGCATCCTGAAAATCATCGTTGTCTTTATTGCCGTCATCGTAATCATCGCCATCATCATCAACAAAGACCCCACGACATTGTTTGCCGGACTCGGCGCAGCCTCGGCCATCTTGATGCTGGCCTTTCAAGATACCATCAAGGGCTTGGTAGCGGGCATCCGGCTTACCAACAATGACATGATTCACATCGGCGACTGGGTGACGGTGCCTTCTGCCGGTGCCAATGGAAGGGTGGAGGAGATCAGCCTAACGACGGTGAAGATACGCAACTTTGATAATACCATTATCACCGTCACGCCACAGACGCTTGTAGACGGCTCGTTCCAGAACTGGTTGGGGATGGAACAGCGCGAGGGTCGCAAACAGGTTAGGAAAGTTTACTTCGATTTCCGCTCACTCACTGTCGATGACGATGGGGTGGCCAATATTACCAAGTTTCGCCATCATATTGAGCAATGGCTTCGCGACAATCCGAAGGTGATTGGTGAGAAGAATCCGCTTGTACGTCAGGCAGAGGCGGCGCAGGCTGGTTGTTGTGTGGAGTTTATCTTCTGGTTGCGCTCGCAGGCGGCGATTGACTATGAGCACGATACCAGTGATATTATGGAGTATATCTATGCGACCTGTACCGATTACGGCCTGCGCATCTATCAACAGTTCCCGGAACAATAGATTACTTTTTGTGTAGTTTGTCGATGATGACAGCGAGGGCACCGTCGCCAGCGACATTACAGGCGGTGCCGAAAGAGTCCATCGCGATGTAGAGGGCGATGATGAATGCCTGCGCTTCGGGAGTAAACCCCATCACGATGGCGATAATAATACGCGGCAGTAATCCATATTTCTTCATAATTTCTGGTGCAAAGATAATGTTTTTTTCGTTAAGATTCTCTTTTGTTCACGAAAAGTTTTATCTTTGTGTGGCAAGAGAGAGTCTCAGAATTTACAATTTTATTATCAGAATTTGCAAAAAGTATGATTTTGGTGCTATTTAATAACTTCTGTTTTTGAAAAGAGTTAGAAAATGATTACCTTTGCAATCAAAATTTTAAATATGGTATTAGTTTTGAAAAAGATTGTTGTGGCCGCGGCTCTGCTGGCGGTGAGTGTGACTCTCACCGCCCAGCCCTCGGCTCAGGAGCAGGAGGAACAGGTGTTGGTACAGCGTGTCTATGAGGCGCAGATGAGTGGTAGCGATACGGACTTTTATGAGGCGCATCAGACATTTATGGACTATCTGGAGGAGCGCCAAGATTGGGAAAAATACTATCGCACGTGGATGAACCGTGTTATCTATGATGTGAACCACAGGTATTTCCATCGTGCCTTCGCTGAGATTAACTATATTACAGACGACATCGAGAAGCGCCATCAAGAGCGCTATCTCTATATCGCCAACATGTCATTGGGCTTTTTCTATAATGGTCGCAACCAACCTAAGATGGGTGAAAAGTATTTTAGGCGGGCCTTGCAGGGCATCGACGTCGAGAAGGATCCTGTGTCGGTATTTAATTCCTACCTCTCTATAGCGCAGTCGCTCAGCTTTATCCGTCCTGCTGAGGCAATGGCGTGCCTCGATAGTCTGCCCCAGCAGATGCTTGAGAACCCGATGTACGAGAGTGGTGTGCTGGGCTACCGTTGCATCATCGCCAACAAGATGGGCGACTACGATGCCTTCAAGCGTTATTTCACTAAGTATGACAGCATTCGCCACAATTTGCCAAACCAGTTCAATGCTGCAAATCTTCAGCAAGTGATGGTTTGCCATAGTCTTATACAGAAAGACTACCAAGGTGCCCTTGCCTGGTGTGACTCTATCGATGTGCCCTTGACGGCCACAGAGCTGCGTATCGATGTCTATGGGCAAATGGGCGACTGGAAGCGAGCCTTTCAAGCCTCAGAATTGAAGGACAGCCTTCAGCTCATTGCCGAGCGAGAAGCGTTGGAATTGCACATGAGAGATATGGCACGCGACATCGATCTGCTTCAGGCAGAGCAGGAAAAGGCTGAAATGCGACATGTACAATTGCTGGTAGTGGGACTGATGGCATTGGCTATCATTACTTTGCTCATCGGTATGCTTGTGTATCGCCACAACAAGAACCGCCGATTGAAGGAGCAGTTTCTTCAGTTGCAAGAGGCTCGCAGACGCACTGAGGCAGGACAGGCTATTCGTCGTGCTTTTGTCAGTACGATACAAGAGAAGTTGAAATCGCCCATCAACGTGCTGAGAGGCTATGCTCGTATTTTCAACAATCCTGATTTTATCCTGAATCCAGATGAACGCCCCAAGCGCTACAACGACATCCTCACTGCTGCCCGTACCATAGAGTCGCTGATGGATCCCGTGCTCGATTCCTATGCTAGAGGAACAGTTGGCATCTCCGATGAGGAGAAGCAAGTGTGTATGGATGCCCTTCGTACCCCACTGCTCTCATTGATCAATATATCGGAGGTGATTATCGATGGGCGCGGACAAATTCCACGCGATGAATATATGCAGCTTCGAGCAAGCGTATGTCGAGATGCCTACCGTGTGGCTACATCTACGCATCAGCTCATCCTGTTCAGTATCTATGGCGATGATATCCCCACACCTAAGCAGGACAGAATCGGGCTCAACGAAGTGGTACGTTCCATCCTGAACAGCTATGACCTGCATCCCTCAGCTATAGAAAAGCAACGTACGCTGACCACAGCGTTCAAGACAGAAGTGGCTGACGATGTGATGGTTAATACCAACCCTTTACTGCAAGAGCTGCTGAACTGTCTGCTCGACAATGCCGATAAGTATGCAACTGGTGGTACTGTGCTGATGAGCTGTCATGCTAATGTGGATGGCACTTATGCCATATCCGTCAGCAATGAAGGTCCGACGATTCCCGCTGCTGATGCTGAGCGTATCTTCGACCCCTTTGTACGTCTCTCGCCCGATGAGCATAGTCTTGGTATCGGTCTGCCGCTGGCTCGCCGCCTCGCCATCTCGATGGGTTATACCATCGCCCTCGACCTGACATATACCGAGGGTGCCCGTTTCGTCGTTTCAGGCATCTGATGGTGCTATTTGGTGTCTAGGAAAAAAAGACTGACACCAACGACGGAGATAAAGGCACCAAGGACTGCCTTCCACGTAATCTTCTCGTGGAAAATCCAATAGGAAGGTAGAATAATGATGATGGGTGTCATTGCCATCAGTGTGGAGGCAATACCTGCTGCCGTATATTGTACTGCCATCAGTGAGAAACCTACACCCACGAAGGGACCGAAGATGGTGGTGGCTGTAGCAACGGTAAGTCCCTTTTTATCGTGTATGGCCTCACGCAAAGGGGTCATTCCATCGTGGAAATATAATAAGATGGTGAAGCCGATAATACCTGCCACACAACGGTAGAAGTTGGCACTGAAAGGTATTAGCCACTCAGGCATATCCACTCCAACTTCATAATGATCCATACCAATCTTGCTCAGCACCAAACCTACACCTTGACAGACTGCTGCACCAATGGCGAAAAGAACGCCGTTAAATGGCAGTTTCAGTGAAACCTTATGATGCTCTCCTCGTCCCATCACAGAGATGCTGATACCAAAGAGCGTTACCAGCATCGCCACAATATTCATTGCCGTCATCTGCTGACCTAGCGTAATCCATGCCATCAGGGCTGCTGATAGAGGAGCCAGTGTCATAAAGAGTTGCCCATAGCGCGAACCTATAATAATGTAGCACTGAAAGAGACAGAAATCGCCTATCACGTAGCCAATGAGTCCTGACAGCAACATCCATCCCATAGCTTCCGTCGAAGCACCTGGCGGCAGGATACTACCTGTCACAACACCAAAGAGCATTAACGAGAACGCTAATGCCAGTGCCATTCGCAGCACGTTCAGCCTCAGGTTGCCCAGTCGTTTGCTGCCAAATTCGCTCAGAAGTGCCGTTGCCGTCCATGAGAACGCCACACCAATTGATATCAGTTCGCCTACATATGTCATTTGATAAGTCCGTTGTTTTGCGTCAACTTTCGATATTTTGGCTGCAAAGTTAGTGTTTTTATCTGAATACTTTATACCTTATTATATAAAAAAATCGTAAATTATTCTGCTGTTACGCGGGATTTACGTAATTTTGCACCCAATATGAGTATAACAGGAATAGTCAGGAAAGTGTTTGAGGCTCGCCAGCGGGAATTGGAGAAGCATCAGAACGGAGGAGAGGCCCTGCAAAGGACTGTGCTCAGTCGTCTGGTTGCTGAGGCTCAGGATACGGAATACGGACGGAACCACGTCTTTTCCGCCATCAAGGGTTATGAGGAATTTGTGAAAAACAACTCTGTAAACACCTACGAGGAAATGAAAGGCTTTATTGACCGTATGCGACATGGGGAGGCTGATATCCTTTGGCCAGGTCGTGTCAAGTGGTATGCTCAGTCGTCAGGCACCACCAACGATAAATCGAAATTCATTCCTGTCAGTAAGGAAGGACTGAAGCGGATGCACTATCAGGGCGGCTTCGATGCTGTGGCAATGTATCTGCGGAACAACCCGAAGTCAAGAATCTTCGACGGACGGGCCCTCATTCTCGGCGGTAGCCATGCACCTAATTATAATCTGAAAGATTCATTAGTGGGTGACCTCAGTGCCATCCTCATCGAGAATATTAACCCGTTGGCCAACCTTGTCCGTGTGCCGAAGAAGCAAACTGCCCTTATCCGCGATTTCGAGATTAAGCGCGACAAGATAGCCCGTGAGGCGATGAATAAGAATGTGACGAATATCTCAGGAGTTCCCTCCTGGATGCTCTCTGTGCTGACACGGATGATGGAGATTACGGGGAAGACACATTTGGAAGAGGTATGGCCGAATATCGAGATGTTCTTCCACGGGGGTGTGGCCTTTACGCCCTACCGTAAGCAATATGAGCAACTCATCACCTCACCCAAGATGCATTATATGGAGACCTATAATGCCAGCGAGGGTTTCTTTGGTTTACAGGATGATCCCGCAGACAAGTCGATGCTCCTGATGCTCGACTATGATGTCTTTTATGAATTCATTCCGATGGACGGAGGAGATCCTGTGCCTCTCTGGGCGGTGGAAACGGGTAAGAATTACGCAATGGTGATTTCTACCTGTTGCGGACTCTGGCGTTATGAGATTGGGGACACCATCCAGTTTACGTCGACTAATCCGTATAAGTTTATTATTACAGGTCGTACGAAAAATTTCATCAACGCCTTTGGCGAAGAACTGATTGTGGACAATGCCGAGAAAGGACTGGCCTACGCCTGTGAACAGACAGGTGCTGAGGTGTTAGAATACACAGCCGCCCCCGTCTTTATGGATGCGAATGCGAAGTGCCGTCATCAGTGGGTCATTGAGTTTGCAAAGCGACCTGCTGATTTACAACAGTTTGCCGAGTTGCTCGACAAGCACTTGCAGGAAATCAATAGCGACTACGAAGCCAAGCGATATAAGAATATCACCTTACAGCCCCTTGAAATCATCGAGGCTCGCCAGAACCTTTTCAATGACTGGATGCGGCAACGGGGAAAGTTGGGCGGACAGCACAAGGTGCCTCGCCTGAGTAACAGCCGAGAGGCGATAGAGCAACTGTTGACACTTAACAAGTGACAGTAAATAGTGAATAGTGATGGGGAAAGATAAACGTTTTAACGGTATGAGATTATTGCCAATATTAGCATTGGCATTATTCGCTATACACTATTCACTGTTCACTATTTCTTGTGCCAGAATGGGATCACCCGATGGTGGCTGGTACGATGATGATCCGCCTCAGGTCATTGGGGCATCACCAGCGGACCAGGCGACGAATGTGAAACAGAAGAAGGTGACAATCTACTTCGACGAATACATCAAGTTGGAGGATGCGACGAACAAGGTGATTGTCTCGCCCCCACAGTTGGAGATGCCTGAAATTAAGGCTGCCGGCAAGAAGATTGTGGTGGAACTGAAAGACACGCTCAAAGAGAATACCACCTATACCATTGATTTCAGTGATGCCATCAGCGACAACAACGAAGGTAATCCGATGGGTAACTACACGTATAGTTTCTCAACGGGTGAACAGATTGATACGTTCGAGGTATCGGGATATGTGTTGGACGCCAGCAACTTGGAGCCAGTGAAGGGTATCTCTGTCGGACTCTATGACGATTTGGCTGATTCCGCCTTTAAGACCAAACCCCTGATGCGCGTCTCTCGTACTGACGGCAGCGGGCATTTTGTAGTGAAGGGTGTGGCGCCTGGTACTTATCGGGTCTACGCCTTGCAGGAAAACGATGGTGACTTCCGTTTTACACAGCGGAGCGAGATGATTGCTTTCAGCCACGATACCTTCGAGCCCTCATCGAAGCCCGATACCCGTACGGATACCGTCTGGCGTGACTCATTGCATATAGATGCCCTGTTGCAGGTGCCTTATACCCATTTCTTGCCCGACGACATCACCCTGCTTGCCTTTACCCATACGCAGACAGACCGCTCGTTGTTGAAGATGGAGCGTTTGGAGCCGAACAAGATCTCGATGTATTTTACATACGGCGATTCACTGTTGCCAGAAATCAAAGGACTGAACTTTAATGCAGACAGTGCCTTTGTCATTGAGACCAACGAACAGCGTGACACCATCCATTACTGGCTGCGTGACACGATGCTCGTCAATACGGACACTCTGATGATGGACATCTCCTATCGGATGACAGACACGCTGGGAAACCTTGTGCTGCAAACTGACTCGGCCGTTGAGGCGTTGGCAAAAGTGTCCTACGAGAAGCGTATGAAGGAGCAGGCCCGGGAAATAGAGAAATGGGAGAAAGAACAGGAAAAGAAAAAGAAACGCGAGGAGAAGTATGACTCCATCTATCCCATGAAGTTCTTGGAGCCGAAATTTAATGTGCCTTCGCAGATGGATCCTGACAGGGTGATTACGGTTGAGATGCCTGTGCCGTTAATGCATTGTGACACCTCTGCCGTCCATCTCTATTCACAGATAGACTCTTTGTGGTATGAGGCGGAGTGCGAGTTCCGTCCTGTGGAGAATAGTGTCCGTATGTATTAAGTTATCGCAGACTGGAAGCCTGGACTGGAATACAGTTTTGAGATTGACTCTGCTGCCTTCGTGGATATCTATGGTCTTGTGTCAAAACCCTATAAACAGGGAATCAAGGTGAAGACTTTGGAAGAGTATAGTACGCTGGTATTTAATATCAGTGGTGTGGATGCTGTTGACTCCACCATTGTCGTACAGATGCTGAACAGTTCCGACGCAGTAATCAAGGAAACACGAGCCAAGGGCGGAACGGCGAAATTGAACTATGTCATCCCTGGCAAATACTTCTTCCGGGCCTATATTGATGCCAATGGCAATGGGAAATGGGACACTGGCAATTATGATGCCGATTGTCAGGCGGAGGCTGTCTATTATTATCCAAAGGAGATAGAGTGCAAGGAGAAATGGGATGTCACAGAATCCTGGAACCTGACCTCCACACCCCGTTTCAGGCAGAAGCCTCTGACAATAACCAAGCAGAAGCCAGACAAGGCCAAGCAACTCAAAAACCGTAATGTCGAGCGTGCCAAGCAACTTGGTATCGAATATCTCAAAACAAAAGGAATCAGATTGTAATATATAGATTAGTATTAAAGTATAAAATTGGATATGAAGAAGAAAGTATATAGTATGGTAATGGGTATGGTAAGAGGTCTTTTACCTTTTTACCTTTTTACTTTTTTACCATTATCTGCCTCTGCCCAGTGCGGCATAGACAATACGGCGTTTAAGTCAGGCGAGTCACTTGACTATGACCTCTATTTTAACTGGCAGTTCATCTGGGTGAAGGTTGGCTCTGCCTCTATGGATACGAACTTTACCAAGTTTGAGGGCAAAGATGCCTGGAAGTCTTATCTCATCACACGTGGTAACAGTAAACTCGATAAGTATTTCATGATGCGCGACACGTTGCTCTCTTATTGCAATCCTGACCTCTCACCACTCTATTTCCGTAAGGGTGCCCGTGAAGGCAGCCGCTACTACGTTGACGAGATCTGGTACTCTTATCCTGGTGGCAATTGTCAGTTGAAGAAGCACCGTATTGATTCTGATGGCGAGCAGCACTGGAAGACCAGTACCTATCGCAATTGCATCTACGACATGATGTCGATCTTCCTCCGTGCCCGTAATTTTGATGCTTCGAAGATGAAGAAGCACCAGACGATTCCTATGCCCATCAGTGATGCTAGCCACCTGACGAACTCCTGGCTCGAATACCGTGGTAAGGAGAACTTCAAGATGAACGGCACAAAGGAAAAATTCCGTTGTCTGGTCTTCTCATTCTATGAGCGTGAGGACGGCAAAAGTCACGAACTGATCCGTTTCTATATCACCGACGACCAGAACCATATCCCCGTGCGTTTGGATATGTTCCTCAGTTTCGGCTCTGCCAAGGCTTTCCTCAGGAATTACAAAGGTGTCCGCAGTCCGATGACCTCGAAGATCAAATAATCTTTATAGTTCCTCGTCAAACGGGGCTGCACTGACACTTTTGAGGTTCTTCTCCAACTGAGCCGTGCTACTGGCTCCCACGAGAACGGAGGTGACGCCTTTCTGGTGGAGAATCCAGGCGAGTGCCATCTCAGCCAGTGTCTCATCGCGGTTGTCGGATAACTCTTTATAATACTTCAATTTCTCTAAGAGTTGCGGTGTCAGCATCTCTTTTTTCAGGAACTTTTCCTTGGCCATCCTACTGTCTGCCGGAATACCATTGAGGTAGCGGTCTGTCAACAGACCCTGGGCCAGTGGAGAGAAGGCGATGAAGCCCACACCTTTCTCAGCACAGAAATCGAGGATACCTTCCTCCTGTGGCTTCCGGTCGAGCATATTGAGACGTCCCTGATAGATGAGCAAGGGCACATCGTGCGCTTTCAGGTAGTCATAACCGAACCGCAGCGGTTCGAGAGGCCAGTTGGAGATGCCCACATAAAGAGCCTTACCCTGACGTACGATATCTACCAGTGCCTGTAAGGTCTCCTCCAATGGAGTATTAGGGTCATAACGGTGACTGTAAAATAGATCCACATAGTCTATCCTCATCCGTTTCAGACTTTGGTCGAGCGAAGCCATCAGATACTTCCTGCTGCCCCAGTCACCGTATGGTCCCGGCCACATATCGTAGCCCGCTTTTGTCGAGATAAAAAGTTCATCGCGATAAGAACGGAAATCCTCGTCCATCAATCGTCCCATCGTTTCCTCGGCAGAGCCGTACACCGGTCCATAGTTGTTGGCCAGGTCAAAGTGGGTGATGCCGTGGTCGAAGGCGAAGTGGGTGATCTCCCGGCTCCGTTCGTAGGGATCCACACTTCCGAAGTTATGCCAGAAGCCAAGGCTTACCTTGGGCAACAATACGCCTGAACGCCCACAGCGCTCATACTCCATTCCATTCGTGTAGCGGTTCTTATCCGCGAGATATTGTTCCTTCATACAGTCATGTTCTTAGTAATTCTGGTTGCAAAGATACGAATAAGCGAGTAAAAAACCAAAGATAATTTGAGTTTTAATTAAAAAATGCGTACCTTTGCGAACAAAATCAGAAAGACAATGACTTTACAAGAAAAAATGCACTCCTTCACCGATGCCAGTCTGTATGAGCAGGATCAGTACATCGACTTTGAGCCAGAGGGACACATCTACACGTACAAGGGACAACAGCGGCTCTTGCCCGTTAGTTCGCTGATAGCCTATTTCTTTGAACGGTTTGATGCTGAGGCAGCGGCCCGTCGGCAGTGGGAACGCTATGGCATCCCCATGGAAGAAACCCTGATGAAATGGGATAGAAACAGTAAGATGGCCTGTGAGGTGGGAACGTTCGTGCATGAGCAGACGGAGCATTTTTTCCGTGATGGGACTTTCAGAACCGACTATACCTTCGAGTATGCAGGAACCACTGAGCATGTCAACGTAGAGCGGGAAAAGCAGCATTTTCTCCGTTTTGTCAGCGATTACCGTATTGCGCCCTATCGCCAGGAGTGGCCTGTCTTCGATACGGAACTCAATATCGCTGGCACCATCGACATGATCTGCAAGGAGTCCGACGGTGAGTTTACCATCTACGACTGGAAGCGCAGTGGCAAGGTGGTGAACACCCAGGGCGCTCCCATCGTCGAGGGCTTTGCCGGCAAGCGTGGCTTCAACGGTATCAGTCTGCCCGATACACCCTATTATCATTATTGCATGCAGCAGAACCTCTACCGTTATATGTTAGAGAAAAACTACGGCATCCACATCAAGGCGATGAACTTAGTGGTGCTCTGTCCCGACTACCCCACCTACTACGTCGCCCCCGTCCCCAAGATGGACGAGGTCATCGATCAAATTATCGCTGCCTGTCATCAGCATGACTTAGGCCACAGCCTGTTGCCGTAGGATAACGTTCTGTTGTTCAGATGTTCGGGGTGTCCCAGATTTTGGTCTGGGAGCAGGCGGTGGGAACGGTCTGATTACCGACTTTCAGTATGTAGTCACCCTCTTCGAGGATCCAACGACCATCGGCACCTACGAAGGCGAGGCTCTTGGCAGGCAGACGGAAGGTGACGGTTTTCATCTCACCGGGCTGCAACGCAATCTTCGTGAAGTCGCGCAGACGTTTGTTGTCTGGCACGATGCTGGCGATAAGGTCGCTGCTGTAGAGTAGGACGGCTTCCTTGCCGGCACGGGATCCCGTATTCTTCACATCGACGGTAACGGTGAGAATGTCATCTGCCGTAAACGACCGCTTATCGACTTTCAGGTTGCTGTACTCGTAGGTGGTGTAACTGAGACCATAGCCGAAGGGCCACTGCAGAGAGACCTTTGCATCGTAGTTGTAGGCGCCTGCCATCGTACCGACTTCCTCGCTGACCTTATAGTCGTAGGTGTTCAGCGAATTGATCTCACGGGGATAGGTGTAAGGCATCTTCGCGGAGAAGTTAGCATCACCAGCGAGAAGGTTGGCGAGTGCATCACCACCATAGTTGCCTGGGATGAGGATATCCACCACAGCCTTTGCCAACGGCTCGATGTCGGCGATGAGGCGCGGACGACCCTCGTTCAGAACCAGAATAATCGGCTTGCCCGTCTTGGCGAGTGCCTTCACGAGGTCGCGCTGGTTGTTGGAAAGCCAGAGGTCGGTGAGGTTGCCTGGGGTCTCGGTATAGGAGTTTTCGCCAATAGCAGCAATGATGACATCTGCCTGTGAAGCAGCGGCAACAGCCTTGTCGATCTCAGGTGCGTTCTCGTCGTAGTAGGCACCGTTCTCATTATAGGTGACACCTTGTTCGAGGATGATGTTCTCCTTACCATATTTATTGCAGAGAGCCTCGTAGATGGTGTTGTATTTTTCGGAGAGGTTTTCTGCCTTCGAACCCTGCCAGGTGTAACTCCAACCACCGTGCAGACAACGCATCTGGTTGGCGTTCGGTCCTGTCAGCAGGATTCTCTTTCCCTTGGCAAGTGGCAGGATACCATCGTTTTTCAGCAACACCTCCGACTCTTCTGCTGCTCGGAGAGAGGCAGCAGCAAACTCGTCGGAGCCGAATTTCTCGAAGCCCTTACCGCCCGTGTTCGGCTGGTCGAAAAGACCCAGACGGTATTTTGCACGGAGGATACGGCGCACAGCATCATCAATACGCGACATCTTCACCTTACCTTCGTTGACAAGTTCTTTCAGCAGGATACAGAACTCCACGCTATATGGATCCATCGACATATCTATTCCGGCATTGATGGCAATGCGGATAGCATCTTTCTTGTCCTTGGCCACTTTTTCACGGGAGAAGAGATTGTTGATGTCGGCCCAGTCAGTGACGAGGAAGCCATCCCATTGCAAATCTTCTTTCAGCCACTTGGTTAGATACTCATAACTGGCATGAACGGGGACACCATTGATGGAAGCGGAGTTGACCATCATCGTCAGTGTACCAGCGAGGGCGGCCTGCTTAAAGGGTTCGAAGTATTTCTCACGGATCATCTGCGGCGAGAGGTAGGCTGGGGTACGATCCTTACCCGTCCAAGGGGCACCGTAGGCGAAGTAGTGCTTGGTGCTGGTGCCTACGTGATATTGGTCGATATGGTTGGGGTCATTGCCCTGATAGCCCTTGATTTCTGCCACCACCATCTTGGAATTGACGATAGCATCCTCACCAAAACTCTCCCAGACGCGGGGCCAACGAGGGTCGCGACTGAGGTCTACCACAGGGTTATACACCCAGGGACAGTTGGCCGCACGACTTTCGTAGGCCGTAATCTCTGCTCCTCTGAAGGCCAACTCGGTATTGAAAGAAGCACCGATATTGATGGGCTGTGGGAAGAGTGTACCACCTTGGGTATAGGTGACACCGTGGTTATGGTCGAGACCATAAATATCAGGAATGCCGAGGTGTTTCATCGACTTCTCCTGGATCAGACGGATCCATTTCTGCCAGTCGTCCTTGCTGGCAGCACTTGAACCAGGGGCGTTGAGAATCGAACCCACCTTCCACTTGGAAATCAACGTGTCGAGCATCACCTCGTTGATTTTCCATACGCGTTTGGTTTCGCCTTGATAGATATCTACAGGAAAAGAACCCAACTGGTCTATGATCTGCTGGTCTGTCTTCTTCAGTGTGTTATCTATCTCCTGTGACGACCTGCCGTATTGCTGCAAAACGGAACGAACCTTCTCACGATCTACCTTAGCATTCTCTACCGTCATACGTCCGATGATGTCGAGGTTCAATTCGAGCATCTGTCCGATCTTCTCGTCGAGGGTCATACGGGCAAGGGTCTTCTCAATCTTTGCCTCCAACTTCGCATCACGCGGGATGGCTGGCTGCTGTGCCTGTGCCACGGTAACGGCACAGGTCATAGCGATCATCATAATAGTTTTCTTCATATAGTGTTAAATGTTAGTATTGTTTTTATCTGATGGCGTAAAGATAACCTAAGAGGGCCATCTTGCCGCGCATGGTCTCACGGGGCGTAAACTCACCGTTGACCCACATATACCGCTGGTTGAAGTACGACTCCTGACGGGGCCATCCGCCGTCGTTCCAGGCGGGATAGCAACGGTTCAACAGGATGCGGGCATCACCGCCATTGTTTGGCGACCAGGTCTCTGTACCATTGAAGGGGGTCTGTCCAGGATGTGTGCCCGGTTCGCCGTCGTTACGGCCTGTGGTATAGACATCGGTGATATGACGCTCACCTAAGCCCGTCATCTCCACGATATTTCCAGGATTGCGCCCCAAGGCCCAACCGGCCTCCGTATACATCACCCGTTCCAACTGCTTCTTGCGGTTTTTATCGGCAATATAATGTGCCAGCATCACCAGTTGTAGGTTCTGCGACACCTGCCAACGGCTGTCGTTGGCTGCACGGCGTGAAGGTCGCTCAGCAACGTGACTGATATTATAGTCCTCAGCCTGTGCATTGATGCTGGTCTTCAGATTCTGATAGAGGTCGGCATAATGGCGTGGATGTGGACAGGTCAGGTAGGCGGCGGCAGCCCAGAGTTGGCAGAAGGGGATATCTCTGTCGTTAAACTGGTTGGTTACACCAATGCCAAAGAACCCCTGTCGACCTTTGTTGAAGAGCAGTGACTGCCCATTCTTGATCATACTCTCTTCCGCCATAATTTTCTCCCATTGTTCATCGCCTGTGAGGTTATAGAGGAAGGCGGCAGCCAATTGACGGAAGTCGCGCCCCCGCATCTGCATACTGCCGATGTCCTGCAGGTCGTCGAGTTGTTGGTTCTGTTGTCTGGAGGCAAAGCGGAAGGCCTTGATAGCCTCGTCGGTATAGTATTGTCGCAGTGAGTCCGCAGCAGAGTAATCATCATTTCTCATTAACCGGAATGCCTCTCCCAGTACGGCACAGTTGGCGGCATTGGCCCAGGCCGCCATCGTGGTACAACCAGCCTGGAACATCACACTCCAGTCAGCGCAGGGGTTGGTGACACCCTGCGAATAAGCCTCACCATCGCGGATGGAGAGGAAGAAGTCCACCTCGTTGCGGGCCTCATCGATGAGGTCAGGGATGCCGTTGCCACTCTCACGGATACCCAAGGCATCCTCCGTTAGACGACCATTCGTCAGGATATAGGGTAAAAGCATGTCATAGATATTGCTGACATGAGCCAGGTGACGATCCCAGTCGAAGGCATCGGAGTGACCACCCTTTACCTCTGTATTCACGGGATTGCCCGGCAGACGGTGCTGCCAGAAGATAGAGGCCTTCAACGGCTTAAAGTGAGGCTCATCCCACACATCCGTGCGCAGTTCACGCCACCCTGGACTCCAAGGATGGAAGTCGGTCTTATAGACAGTAAACCCCTTAGGGTCGGTCTCAGGGATAAACTGCGGCTGACGGGGAACTGGCCACACATGCTTCGGGTCGATAGGTTCACCCAGGCGCATATAGTAATAGCCTCGCACGGAATAGCGATAAGGCTCATAATAGACCTCACCACCTATCTCGAAGTCCATGCTACAGCCCACATCCTCTACCACCAGACGGTAACAGCCAGGCGTGGCACCCTTGAAGTCGATGTTCCACACATCGGTGCCTATCAGGTTCTTGCCGCCAGCCTCCTTGTCGGCAGCGGCGGCCTGTTTCCAGAACTTGACCGTTCCCACGCTCTGCTTCTTTTTCGTGTTGACCTGGTAGAGCCACACCTTCCTACCCTCCCAAGCCTTATAGTCACGCTGTCCGCCGTCGCCCAGCCACTGGTAAAGGTCTGCAGCATGAAGGGCTTCTGCTGGAGAATAGCCCATGATGTTGACGTGGACGGCTTCCGACTGTGCATTCCAGATGTCGAAGCAGACTGTAACAGACTCCTTGTCGGCACCGATGCCCTTGGGAATGGTAACGGTATAGGTACGGCCCTGTTTCATCGGCTGTGGTAACTGCAGGAAGAGCCAGTGGTCGAGTTCACTTTTCAGCGTGTTGTCTGTATTCATAGGCTTCGATTTCCGCCAGACGTTCAGGGGTTGGGTGGCGGAGAAAGTTTTATCGTCTGTGGAACTGATCTTCCACAGACCGGCCTTCTGAGCCTCGTCCACCTTCAGGCGTTCGCCGAATACGAGGAGCGTGTCATCACCCTCGGCAAAAGAGTGGCCGAGGTAGGCACTTGTTCCTGTGCCGTTGTCTCTGTAATGCACTTCACCATCACGGAAATGTACCATGAGGTAATCCTTATCAATCACTTTGAGCCCGATAACTTTCGTGGCCGCTACGGGGGTGGCTGTCATGAGTAGTAATCCTATCATGACAGCATGGAATTGTTTTATTGTCATAGGTTTCATTATTACTTTCCGCTACAAAAATACAAAATAAATGGGGCATTCAAAACTTTTTCGGCAATTATTTTGCTTTTTGGTGCAAGATTTAGTAATTTTGTCACGTCTAAATGAATAAAGGTACATTATATTGTGTCGGATTGGGACTTTTGATTGTTGTTCTCTTCGTGTTCAATCTGGTGATGGGATCCATCAAGATTCCTGCTTCCGACGTGTTTAGTATCCTGATGGGCGACGAGACGGCAAAACCCTCCTGGCGCTTTATCATCCTCGAGTCCAGGCTGCCACAGGCCATCACTGCCATGCTTTGCGGAGGGGCTTTAGCCGTCAGCGGACTGATGTTACAGACGGCTTTCCGCAATCCGTTGGCTGGCCCGAGTATCTTTGGTATCAACAGTGGTGCTGGTTTGGGTGTTGCTCTTGTGATGCTGCTTCTCGGGGGGAGTATCTCAGCAGGCTCCGTCAGCATCTCGGGTTTTGTAGCCATACTGATAGCAGCCTTTATCGGAGCGATGGCGGTGATGGCAGTCATCTTCTTCTTTTCCAGCATCGTTAGGAACAATGTGATGCTGCTCATTATCGGCATCATGATTGGCTATATCTCCAACTCTGCCATCTCACTACTGAATTTCTTCGCCACGGATGAAGGCGTGAAGTCGTATATGGTGTGGGGGATGGGATCCTTCGGTGGGGTGTCAATGAAGACGATGCCAGTCTTTGCTTCTATTACCATCCTCGGACTGGTTGGAGCACTGCTGCTCATCAAACCCCTGAATGCCCTGATGCTGGGTGACCGTTATGCGGAGAACCTGGGCATCAACATCCTGCGCACCCGCAACTGGCTCCTCATCGTGACGGGCATCCTCACTGCCATCACCACGGCCTTCTGCGGACCAGTGGCCTTCATCGGACTGGCAGTACCCCACATCGCCCGTCTGCTGTTGACGACAGACAACCACCGTGTGCTCCTGCCTGCCACCATCCTCTGTGGTGCCGTCGTGGCTCTCGTCTGTAATATCATCTGTTTCTTGCCTGGCGAGAACGGTGTCATACCGCTGAATGCCGTCACACCCATCATGGGTGCGCCAGTCATCATCTACGTCATTGCCAAAGGCAGGAAATAAGTCCTATTGCTTTTCTTCACGGTATGCCTTGATGGCACTGATCAGGGCATCGTTTTCCTCTGGTGTCTGGGCGGCTACACGGAAACAGTGGTCATCGAGACTGTGGAAGTTGGAGGCGTCACGAATCAGGATACCGTGCTTTTCTATGAGCCAGTTCTTCAGTTCCAGACTGGTGGCCCAGTCGATATTCGCCAACATATAGTGCGTCTGGGTGTCCATCACCATCAGTCCCTCTATCTCTGACAGTTCCTGTTTGACTCGCTGGGCCTCATCCAGATATTCCTTCAGGTCAGGCAGCACTTTCGGGTCGTTCTCTATCAGCCATTTTCCGGCCTCGATGGCGAGAGCGTTCACCGTCCAGGGCTGACGGATATCGCGCAGGCGATCTATAATAATAGGTGAAGCCGTCAGATAACCAAGACGCAGGCCAGGGACACAGTATTTCTTTGAGAGCGACTGGAGGATCATCACATTATAGCAGTCGAGCATCTCCTTCGGTTCAAGCATGGGTTGGAGGGTATAGTCGGCATAACTCTGGTCAATGACGTGGAGATAGCGCGGATGCTTGCGGATGATATGGGTGATGAGCGATTTCAACAGCACATTACCTGTCGGGTTGTCAGGATTACACAACCAGTAAATGCGGTCTTCGGGCAGTATATTGAGTTCATCATTACGATCGTAGGAGATGGTATGTCCGAACATCCGACAGGCATCGGCATACTCGTTATAGGTGGGCTGCGGAATGACGGAAGCCCAATGACGATAGAGTTGTGCGATGAGGTAGATGGCCTCGTTGGCTCCGTTGGTCACCATCACCATGTCGGCAGGGATCTCCAGTTTTTCTGCAATCAGTGCTTCCAATGCCCTCGGCTCCGGCTCCGGATAGTTGCCAATGGCATCAAGTCGGGTAGCCAGATAGTCCTTTAGGTCTGTCAGGTCTGCCCGTTGGTAGATATTAGAACTGAAGTTCATTTTTATCCGATCGCCGTAACGATATTTATCATCTCCGTGTCCGTAAGTCATCCTAATTTACAATTTGACAATTAACAATTATTTTTTGATTCTGACAGAAAGGGTGGTGGGGTCGAAACTGATACCTGGCCGTTCCACGTAATGGGCGAGTTCTCCGCTCTGTGCCAGTTCCTCTGGAGTGCCGATAACTACGCTTGTCTGGTAATCCTCATTCCTCATAATCCATAGTGTATCTGCCACCTGCAGAGCCAGTTCGAAGTCATGGGTCGAGAGGAAGATGGTCTTCTGCTGCTCTCTGGCCAGTCGCCTGAGCAGTTGCATCATCTCCACTTTGCTGGGGAAATCGAGGAAGGCGGTGGGCTCGTCGAGGAAGATGACGGGTGTCTGCTGCGCCAGCGCCTTGGCAATCATCACCTTTTGGCGCTCGCCGTCGGAGAGGGTATGAATCAGACGCTCTCGGAGTGGTTCTATTCTGACGGCACGAATGGCTTCATCAACCACCTGCCAGTCATCTTCGTGCAGGGTTCCCCAGAATCCGGTATAGGGTGAACGGCCTAAGGCCACGAGTTCGCGTACAGACATATTCTTGATGTCGGGTTTCTCTGTCAGTACCACACCAATCAGCCGACTCAGTTCCTTGTCGCTGAACGTCGCAATCTCACGCCCCTCAATCAGCACCTCTCCATCCAACTTCGGCTGGAAGGCGGAGAGCGTGCGGAGCAGCGTAGACTTACCCACGCCGTTGGCACCCAGCAGACAGGTCAGTTCCCCACTTCTGATGGCTGCATTGATACCAGTCGCCACCACTCGCGTGCCGTTTTTCCCCCGATACCCGATGCTCAGGTTACTCAGTCTGATGGTCTCGCTATTCATTTCTGTCGTTTGTTAAACTCGTCCAGTTGCTTGAAGCAGTGGCGGTTGATGATTTCTTCGAGTTTACGGTCGTGGTTGTGGCGTAGGGTGGGCTTGTTGCCACCAAACTCAACCAACTCACCGTTCTCCTTGGTGTAAGGATGCCAGTCGGGCAGTCCAGCATAGTTGGGGTTGCCGTCATGGGCGAATTTAGCCCAGACATCGCTCATCATTGTCGCCCATTTCTTGTTTGTGTCGATGCACGACTGCGACAGTTGGTTGCTATAATGATGCAGCACGTCGAAGCAGTATTTTAATTCTGAACCATGCGCAGAGCCTTTATAGCCTCGGTTGTCGCTTTCGCCAACCGTGTACATATAAACATAGGTGTCGGCCTTGCGCTGGCCACCGATGGCATCAGCGGTGATGATGGTCTTCGGGCGGAACAGCCAGTCGATGCAGAGCAGGTCGGCAGGCAAATCTCGCAGTGACTTGTCAGGATAGGTCTAGCAGAAGGCACTGATATAAGCATCGGTCTCGGCGTCGAAGGTACGTAGCAGTTCGGTACGTGCCTGCTCTAAAGTGATATTCTGATTGTATCGGGCCCGCTGCAGTTCGTTGAACGTGGTGCCAATCATGAGGGGGATGTCGTCGCTGAAGTCCGCGAAGTCTGGCTGGAAGGGTTGTTTCAGCAGCACCTCCCCATCAGGTGTAGGTCCGAAGCCCCACATCATCGGTGTACCAGGCCTTCGTGTTCCGATGCTGGCAGCCATCGCCCGCTGGCCAGCGGCGTAAAGATCCTGATAAGACACCTTATTTATTTTATCAACATGCTTCTTGTCAATACCTAATTCTTTTAATACGGCCTCGCCCAATTCCTCAGTCATCGCTTTCGTATTCACGTTGAGGATGGTGCCGCTCATGATGATAGCCTTGTGGAAGAGTCCCTTGGCTTTGGGCATACACATCAGCGTACCCACCTTGCCGCCACCACCCGACTCGCCAAAGATAGTCACGTTGTTGGGGTCGCCGCCAAAGTTGGCAATATTGTCGCGCACCCACTCCAGAGCCTGTACGGCATCTAGCATACCCACATTACCAGAATACTTATATTTCTTGCCGCAAGTCGAGAGGTCGAGGAAACCAAGGATGTTCAGACGGTGGTTGATGCTCACCACCACCACATCCTTCTTCGCCAGGCACATGCCGGGATCCCATTCAGAGGTGCCAGAGTCGAAACCGCCACCGTGCAACCAGAACATGACCGGCTTCTTGGCCTTTACATCCGTGGTCCATACATTCAGCACACAACAGTTTTCCGACATCTGGTCTTCCGTCATCGGACGGTTCTGCTGCTGCATCGTCATCGGGCCCCAGTGGTCGCATTTGCGTATGCCGCTCCATTTCTTGACGGGCTGAGGCGGCATGAAACGCTCCACCTTGGCATAGGGAATACCGAGATAGGCCATTGTACCCTCCTGGATGATCCCACTCACTTTTCCACTCTTGGTGCTGACCACTGCTGTACTGCCCTCCTGTGCCATTGCCAACCCTGTGGCGAACAGCAGACTGATGAGGCTCAAAGTCATTCTTTTCATGTCTCTCACTGATTTTTGTTGCAAAGGTAATACATTTATCTGAGAATCCCATTTTCTGGGCAAAAAAAATTTTTTTTCATTGTTTTTTAAACCTTTTCCTTTTTGTTGCGTCAAAGAGACAAAGAAACAAAAATCACGACAACAAAAAAGTCAGGATAACAAACAGAAAACAGGATAACAATAAAAAAATAAAAGAACAATGAAAAAGATTATTTTAACGGTAGTAGCCGCAATGACAATGACCTTCGGGTTCGCAGAGACTGAGAAAAATCAGGCAGTAGTAAACAACGCTGAGCGTTACGACATGAGTTTCGACGTACGCAGACTGGCAGACAAACTGCAGTTGACAGCAGAACAAATGGAAGCCGTAGAGGCTATCAGCAACAGCCTGAACACTGAGTTGGCAACAGCAGCGCAAGCGAAAGGATTTGACAGAATGGTCCAGTATGAGAAGGCCATCAGGAAGGATGTACGTAATATGCGCCGCGTGCTGAACGACGAGCAATACAGCACTTATATGATGCTCTTCGGTGCTACCATCCAGAATCAGAGAATGAAGTAAATCGCAGAAAGTAAAAAGATTAAGGGTAACAAGAAACGGCCGTCGCAAGAATCTTGCAGCGGCCGCTTTTTATTTGTATTCTCAAAAAAACTCAATTATATTTGGCTGCTTATACCTTTTTTTGTATCTTTGCAGGCGAATCTTTAAACCCCAACTATTATGAATATGAAACTATTTATGACTTTGACGCTTGCCTTTGCTATGAGTGCAAGCACGTTTGCCCAAACTGAACCAACTGTCCTCGAAGAAGGCGGAACAGGTCCCTACAAGGCTGTGATGTATGAAGTGGAAGGATTCAAGGAGCACACCGTGTTCGCTCCGAAAGACCTCTCTGTGTTCAATGCCAAGAAAGCCCTGCCCGTGCTGGTATGGGGCAACGGCGGATGCGCCAATTCGCCTCGTGGACATGAGAAATTCCTCAACGACATTGCCTCCTACGGCTATCTCGTGCTGGCTACAGGCATCATGCCAAAGGCTGATGCACCACGAGGGTTTGGCGGCATGGGTGGCGGCAGCCAGTCGCGCTCAGAGCAGCAGGTAGAGTCGATGGACTGGGCCTTTGCGCAGAATGCAGACAAGAACAGCCCGTTCTATCAGAAGATCGACACCAAGAACATCTGTATCTCTGGTATGTCGTGTGGCGGTCTGCAGGCTCTCTTCAACTGCTTCGACCCACGTGTCACCTCAATCATGATCTGTAACAGCGGACTCTTCGACCAGGTGGAGGAAGGTCCTGGTGCAGGACCTGGCGCTGCTCCTGGCCCTGGTGGCGGTCGTCCTGGTGGCCCTGGTGCTGGTCGTCCTCGTATGGGTGGTATGCCCAGCGTGGCCAAGTCGAAGTTGAAGGAGATCCATTGTCCTATTATCTATATCTTGGGTGGTGAAACCGATATCGCCTATAATAATGGTATGGACGACTTCAAGCGCATTGACCATGTGCCGGCTATCGCTGTCAACCTGCCCGTAGGTCATGGAGGCACCTACAACCAGCCAAACGGCGGTGAGTTTGCTATTGTGGCCCGTGCTTGGCTCGACTGGCAACTCAAGGGCGACAAAGAAGCCTCGAAGATGTTCACTGGTGACAAACCTGCCATCCTGCAGCGCAAGGACTGGTCATTGGAAAAGAACGCCAAGGTAAATTAAGGCGTACGCTGCCAATCCGATAAAAGATAATCCGCTCACAAAGTGTCACACTTTGTGAGCGCTTTTTTGTGCAAAATAATACCGAAAGATTTGTTTATTTGCTTTTTTTTCGTATCTTTGCCCCCAAATATATTATTGTATGATGAAGAAAGTTGTGATGGCATTAGCCGTTCTCTTTACCTTATGGGGTAATCTGACGGCAACAGGACAGGAGGCTGGAGAGCAGTTTTCCATCGCCACGCTCAATGTGGACGGACTGCCCCAGAAGATATTAATGGTTAAAGTGAATACGGACGGTCCGGGAGACGGCGGCACGGCTCGTATCGGCAAATACCTGTTGAAGAAAGGTTACGATCTGCTGATGCTGCAAGAGGATTTCAATTACCACGATGTGCTCTCAGTGATGCTTGAAGACGATTATAAATTGGACGAGTGGACAGGTGACGTGGATGTGGTGGGCCGTACCATCGACTACCTTCATTTGCAGAACCACCGTTTTGAGTGTGACGGCCTGATGGGCTGTTGGAAAAACGACCTCACGGTGACACCCGCAGCCCGTACGCCTTGGCAGCAGAACTTCGGTAAGTTCAGTCACGCCTTAGACGAGATGGTGACCAAGGGCTTCCGCCGTTACGAAGTGACGCTGAGGAGTGGAGCCCGTATTGTGGTTTACAATATGCACATGGACGCCAGCGACAGTAGGGATGTGGCTGATGAGAGAGATGCAAAAGATAAGGCCACACGAGTGGCCCAGTGGACCCAGTTGAGGGAAGACGTGCTGCTACATCTCGACTCGCGTCCCATCATTATCGTAGGTGATATGAACAGCCTCTATACCCGTGACGACGTGAAAGGCGTGTTTATCGATGTCATCAATGGGACAGGCCGCGGAACGGTAGCCGATGTGTGGATGGAACTGAACAAGCAGGGAGAGGAGACATACGACAAAATCCTCTACATCAATCCAGTTATAGGTACGAAGATACAGCCCGTCACTTTCTTGCTCGACAAGGAAGGCTATCTGAATGAGGGCAAGCCTTTGGGCGACCACTATCCTGTGGCAGCCACATTCAAGGTGGTTTCGGGTGACACCGGCATTGATGATGTAAGAATAAACCAGGCGGAAGGCAGTCGTGTCTATGACCTTAATGGCCAGATGGTGAACCGACCTAAGAACGGTATCTATATTGAACAACAGGGCGGAAAGGCAGACAAACGCGTGATAAAATAAGGATGAGAGGAGACATGACAATGAAAAAGACAACCATCATACTCTTGGCATTTATAGCCTCAGTGCTCACCAGTGCTGCACAGGATATTAACTATAAGATTATCTATGACCGTGACACGGTCGTCAAGGCCCGAGTGGGAAACTTCTCGTTGAGTTCACGCTCCGTACGCCGCATCATCTACGAGTACCCCTCGAAGGATGCCGACGGCAAGCCCGCCACCATCAGCGGTGTGATAATGATTCCATCGAACATTATCGACGGTACCCCCTGCGACGGTATTATGCTCTTCAACCGCGCCACCTTGGGCTCACCCGAGGACTGTCCCTCAACGGGTAATCAGGAACTCATCAACGGACTGATTGTCAACCCGCTGCAACCCAACTATATCCTGGTGATGAGCGATTTCATCGGCTATGGTTCTTCGAGCCAATATCCGATGTTCTACCATAGTGGCGACGTGAATGCCCGTAATTCGCTCGACGGTCTGTTGGCGGCCCGTCAGATACTCACCGATGAGCATTTGCCGCAAGGCAAGTACCTCTTTAATCTCGGTTTCTCACAGGGTGGCTCAGAGTCTCTCTACGTGGCCAGGCTGCGCGACATGGAGTATAAGGACAAGGGTGTCACCTTCACCAAGACCTTTGCCGGCGGTGGCCCTACCGACTATGTCGTGGCCTATCGGGAATATGTGAAGAAGGACTGGTGCGAGGACTGCAAGGATGTTGTCATGATGCTCATCTCGACGGTAAAGAACGGTCACATGGACATTGAATGGAAAGACCTGTTCAAGGAGCCTTTGGCCTCAGGCGTAGAAGAGTTTATTAAGACCAAGGAAAAGAGTACGCTGACCGAATACGGCGTCAGCATGCAAGACTCGCTCCACAACCTGTTACAACCTGCTTATATGGATATCGAGTCGCCACAGGCCAAGGCTATGATGGCCCAGTTCGAAAAGATTAACCTGATGAACGGCTGGGAGCCCGACTTGACACAGAAATACTACATCGAGCACAGCCGTCATGATAACTATGTGCCTATCCAGTGCGTACGTGCTATCATTCCCTGGATGAGCGAGAAAGGCTTCACGCCAAGCATTGTGCCTGGCAAGACCAACTTGCAGACCAATACGTTGGTGTTCAAACTCGACCACTCCCTCTCGGCCATCGTGTGGTTGATACAGACGGTGGCAGCCATCCAGTTCTGGCCCGTGCTCTATTATGAGGGTGAGCAGAACCGCTACTACCACGACATTGTGGGCGACTTGAACCTCTTGAAGGTCATCAAGACGCTTGAAAGTTGGGGTATCGACTTGAAGAAGGTTGTCAACGACGGCGGCTTTGCCAGACGCAGGGTAAATGCTTTCGACTTTATCCCCAATATTAATGAGATTCTGTCGAATGTGAACCTGACCACCAATGACTTGGAAGAGATGTGCGAAGACTCAGGTATCACTCAGGCTGACCTCATCACGGCCTTTCTCTATCTGAAAGCGGGAATCGGAGCGCGTCAACATATGCCTGGGACTACGCTTGAAGAAACCGTCGAGGCACCTCTCTACCTGCTGCGCAGTTACGAACAGCAACTGGCCAACTGGTTCCTGTTGGCTGGTTATGATGTCAATTATAACCTTTGGGGCTTATGAAACAGATACACCTTTTGACCATGATGGTCGTATTCGGTTTGCTCATGCTTAGCGCATGTAGTTCCGATGACAGTCAGAATGCTGAGAGTGAGAAGATGGCGGCTCTTCGTCCATTGGACGCAGCCGCTAACGAGTTGAATCAGAATCTGGAAGGACTTGATTTCAAGGAACTGGAACCGTTGGCAGAGGTCATCACCAGCGATACGCGGGCCAATGGCGAAGGCTCTGAGTTCGACGTGAAACTCTCCATGCTTCTCAGTCTCCTCAAAGGCGATGAGGGCAAGGGCGTCACGCTGGGTCGCCGTTTCTCGTACGATGCCTTTAACAACGCCCTCGAACTGGCCTACGACTTGTCGGTCATCCTCAAAGATAACGGCGAGAGCAGTTCGTCGTGGTTTGGTCTCAAGGCAGATGGTAGGGGAGAAATCACCTATACCGCCCGCAACGGCCAGCAATATCATATTTCGGCAGAGATGGAAAAAGACATCTCCATCTATCGTTGGAACTTCTATGTCACTGGTGCCAGCCAGTTCTATATCTATAAGGGCGATGAGTTGGTGCTGCGCCTGATCTCCAATACCGAGAGAAACCGTCCTGTCTGGTTGCCACTGCTCATCCGTGGCAATAGTTTTACGGGCGAACTGCTCTATCGTGACTATGTGGTCACTCTCGATTACAGACAACTGAATACCCATGAGCGGAGTGTGGTACTCACTTACGGTAAGAGCGCTGATGAGTCGCCACTTCTGGTGATGAATACCACGCTGACAGATGATGCCGATATCCTCAAACTCATCAAGCACGATGTCACCGTCGAGGCCGACTTCACCGTTTCTGCTATGGACGGACTCTTCGTATTCAGCGGTTATTCCAGCAACGTCAACTACCTCGTAGTCAACGGTGTCAAGATAGCCAAGTGCATGCAGGAGGGTACTACTGAGGAGGAGTGCCAGCAATTGGTCGCTGATTTCAACGACAATCTGAAATTGTCGCTTCTGGTCCAAACCACATCTTTAGGTGATCTCTTCATGGGGATTGTCCGTGATCCAGCCACTGGCCGCAGTTACCCCACCGTCATGGTGAGCCTGCCCTCTGACGATGAGGCCATTCCCCTCACCACCATCTTGGATAAACTGGGCATCGACATCCCTAGCATCCTCCATACCGTCGCCCAGTTCGACGACTAACTGTAATTGTCATGTGTCAAGTCAAATGATTAAGTGAATCAGGTCACGCTGCTATCGAATCGTTTCATTTTGTCATGAATAATGTTTCAACATTGCAGAAAAACACCAAAACACTGTACACTATACATCTCATAGGTTGCTTTATGGCTGCTTTATGGCTGCTTTATGGTTGCTTTATGGCTGCTCTAGGTCTAAGGGTATAGAGGAAATATAGAGAAACTCATGAGGAAGTGTAGTGAAGTCCATAAACAAACCTTGAGGTAACTTAGAGGTGTATTGGACAACTGTATTAGCGCGTACGTGAATCTGAACTGCCCCCGTGATTCCTATAAGTAGATGCGCAATCCTAGTTGCGTATCTGTCCTCTTGATGCCATAGAAGTCGTACTTGTCAACGTTGTAGCCCTCTGGCTTTTTCAGTCTTATTATGAGTCCATTCAATTGGAAGCCTATGGCAAAGTTCCCTGCGACCTTATATTCTATCCCTATTTGTGTGATGAACCCCAGGCGACTCTGGCTTTCAGTCAGGTCGTAATACGTGAGTCCATAATAGCCTAAGATGTTTTCCCTATAATTGGCATAGCCGAGTCCAAGAGCCAGATCCCAGCGCCATTTTTTCCCGAGATTCATACCGTAAACGATGCTGGGTCCGATATAATGTATGTTCATGTCAAAGCCCTCGTCAAATGAAGCCCTATAGAACATATAGTTAATCCCTATGCCCAGCCCCTTTTTCCAGAAATGCAGGTAGTCGGCGGATGCCGAAAAGCCATTTTTTCTTTTATAGACACGTGTTGGTGTCTCTACCTCGGATGTGATCCATCCTGGCCCAGCATTCAGTCGTAGGATGTCGTGCGGATTGTTGAATAGTTTTTCTACCTTGCTTATCTTTTCTCTTGTCATGTCGGCAAGTTCTTTGTCTTTGTTCATTTCAATTTCCTGCAATGAGGTCATCGTATCGATATTGACGAGGCTGTCTGGCATCAGCATCATCGTGCCCCAGACGCGATGGCAAGTGGAGCCTAATGCCGCAGGCTTCTTATGCTCGTCGATACGCAGCACATTGCCGCCGCTTTCCGCTGTCTTCCTAACGGCCAGCGCCAGCATGTTGCCATACAGACAATTGTAGGTAGGCGTAAGGCCGCCGTCTGTCACTTTCACCTTACCAATAGCCTTTGCCTCCGTTGGCACAGCCTCGCCGACCTCATAGACCATCACAGAATCAGCCTGTCGTGAAGGATAGTTCCCTTCCAGTTCTGCGATGACCTTCGGTGCCGACTGACAACTGACCAGCATTATAGCACACATGGTAATGATAAAGGTGTTTATCCTTCTATTCATCGTTAATATTATAAATTAAACTTCTGCAAACTTACAAACTTATTCTCAAACTTCATAATATTATCTATGAAAAATGATCAGAGACCCCATGATCCCGGCCATGATCCCGTTCGACGAGTAACTTTATTTCATTTTACATAAACCTTTTGTCCATTAACGAAATTCAATCCCCTTTGCAAGGAACTGAGTCGCTGACCTTGAAGGTTGTAGATTTCAGTCCTCATTCTCACATTATTGTTTCTTATTTCTTTAATTCCTGTCGTCTGCGTTTCGAATTCACCGGTAAAGGATTCACGACTATTCTCAACTGTTACGGTGTAAAGGCCCTTCGTATAGGTAGAGATGTCGATGTTGAGGGCTACGATGCTGCCTGCGTTGACGGCTTTTTCGTAGACGGTTTTGCCTGACTCGTCAGTGATGCTTACCAGATAGGCATCGTCGAGCGGGTCAAAATTGATGCCTAACTGTTGGTCGTTGTATTCACCATATGGCGATTGCTCTTCTCCTCTCCTAATCCGTGCTTTGACCTTCGGTCGAGCCACCTCACGTTCGGAAGAGTTGATGTAAACATCGCTCTTCTCTCTCTCAATCCGTGCCTTTGGTTGTATCTTGATTGTATGGGTGAAGTCGAAGCGCTTCTTTCGGGCTCCCTTAGGGGTAGCCCCATCCTCATATTCGTCGTTGAGGTAGATGATTTCATCATCAACGGAACATGACATCAGGAACAGCGGATGATTTTCTTGACCATAATAGACATTTCTATACGGCCCATCAATACCTCCGACGCCTTCCAGCCAAGTGGTACAATAATAAGGATCTTCTTCATCATACCACATAATATCTCTATGAACACCTTTAAAGCCTTCTAATCCTCCAGTCTGTTTTGGCCCTACCACATAGAGATCATACTCATCAATTAGCAGGGTTTCATTGGCTTCGAGCGAGAAGTCGTACATCATTCGAAATTGTTTGTTTGTCGTATCGTAATAGTACACCTTCTTGCCCTCTTCGTACCATGCTCCACTATATCCCAGTAAAGGGTCTCGTGATATAAGATCATAATCAGGATGATTGGGGCTGACATACCGCTGACACATCATCTGTTTGCAAGTCTTTCCATCGATGATTGTGTCACCATCGAAGTAATAGTATTCAACCATTTTCACAGTACCATCCGAAATACCAGCAGTGCTTCCCACTTTCCACACCTTACCTTCTTCGACGAATGGACGGTAATCATCCTCAGATGGAAGTGCAACGATTTCTTTAAAGTTTTTCCAAGGTTCGACGGCTTGGTATGCGCTGATAGATGCGGCAGGCACATGGAGCGTAGCATCGTAATTTGAATTTTCAAAAACGTTATTGCCAATTTCTGTCACTTGCTCTGCATAGCAATAAATATTTTGCAGGTTTGAGCAGAACCAGAACGCATAATCTCCAATATTAGTCACGCCATTCGGAATAGTGATGGAGATCAGACGATAACATTTTGCAAACGCATAATTACCAATAGAAGTCACACTTTCAGGAATTATCAGGTTTGTAATTTCCTTATCATTCAAATACAAATGATATCTACTGAAAAAATCACCATCAAATTGGATGTTACACCATGCTTCCAAATCTGAAATATGTACAGCATTAAGGTCGTAGCAGTTGAAAAACACGTTATTTCCGATGTGTGTTACACTTGGTGGAATAGTGATTGATTTTAGACTAGAGCAACCATAAAAGGTCAGTTCTCCTATGCTCGTCACACTTTTGCCGATGGTGACGGTGGGAAGACTGTTGCATTCCCAGAACGCATCGTTCCCAATACTTGTAACACCATTGCCGATATTAATAGAGGTAAGACCATAGCATTTGTAGAACGCATAATCTCCAATGGCTGTCACACTATTGGGTATAGTGATAGAAGTAAGGTCAAAACAACCTGAGAATGCACTATTATCAATGCGCGTTACTTTTAGTGTACCTTCCTCACATATTACTTCTTCGGGAATAACTACAACTCCGTTATATTCGTCATTACGGTAACCATACCAACTCCCAGCAAAAGTAACTGCGAGTTCCGTGTTATTGTTGATGTAGTTGTAATAAACCGAAACACCATCAGTATTGGGGACCTCAATGTCATGGGCAGAGACATTGACTCCCATCATGCATAAGAGCGAGATAAAAAGCAAATGTAAATGGTTCTTTTTCATCTATTTAATTACTATCTTCTTTGTTGTGCCATCACTCATTCTTATGATGTTTAAACCTCGTTGAGGTGTTGCCATCTGCTTACCGTCAATAGCGTAATAACTTTTACCAGTCATCATGTCATCATTTATACCCTTTATTCCTGTTGGCGTTGGATCGCTATCAGTCAGTGCAACGATAATCCCAAAGTCCATCCATTGCTCCGTGGTGTTATATGCTTCCAAAGAACCTTCAGGCACATGGAGCGTGGCATTGTAATGAGAACTATCAAAAACGTTATTGCCAAGTTCTGGCACTTGCTCTGTATAGCAGTACATGTTTTTCAAGCGAGAGCAGCGTATGAACGCACCGTCTCCAATGTTCGTCAAAACATCACCAATAATAACAGTGGCCAGGTTCCAGCAATCAGCAAATGCAGCACTTCCAATGTATGTTACACTATTTGGAAGTGATATAGAGGTCAGATTTGTGCATTCCCAGAACGCATTACTTTCAATAGTTGTTACACTATTAGGAATGGTGATAGAGGTCAGACCAGAACAGCCAGAAAATGCTATTTTCCCGATACTTGTCACACTATTTGGAATAATCGTATTCATACATCCCCATACTATTGTATTACTAGTTGTTTCAATAATAGCGTTGCAGTTTTCACGAGAATCGTATACTGTGTTTCCGCTTTCTACTTGAATAGCCGTCAAACCAGAACAGTTCTGAAATGCACGATAAGCAATACTTGTCACACTGCTGGGGATAGTGATAGAAGACAAACTAGAGCAGGAAAAGAATGCTGCTTCACCAATAGTTTTCACACTGTTCGGAATGATAATAGAGGTAAGCCCTTTACAACTAGCAAAAGCATATTGTTCAATGCTTATTACACTATTAGGAATATTAACAGAAGTGAGGCCAGAGCAACCACAGAATACGCTATTTCCAATGCTCGTCACACCATTGGGAATACTGATAGCGGTTAAGCCTGTGCAACAATAGAACGCATTATCTCCGATGCTTGTCACACTGTTGGGAATGCTAATAGAGGTTAGACCTGAGCAATTATAGAATGCATTATCTCCAATGGCTGTCACACTATTTGGAATATGCGTATTTTGACATCCTATGATGATGGTATTGTCTGCTGTTTCAATAATCGCGTTACAGTCTTCACGAGAGTCATATACCGTATTTCCGCTTTCAACTTGAATAGTGGTCAAACCCGTGCAACCAAAGAAGGCATTTTCACCAATGTTTACTACATTCTCCGGTATGTTGATGGAAGGTAGATTATAACAACCATAGAATGCATATTCTCCAATACTCGTCACATTGTTGGGAATAATGATAGAACTCAGACTAGTGCTGCCGGCGAATGCATAATTGCCTATACTCGTCACCTCCTCTCCTAAAATGAACTCTTTAACTGCACCGCCAAACAGATTAGGTAATGAATTCCACGAACTATAATCTCTTGATATCAATGCATTGCTGTTAATTTCTACTTTGGTTAAACTAAAGCACCCATAGAAAGACGACTGGTCTATACTCGTCACACTACTGGGAATGTTGATTTCTGTTAGTTTAGAACACCAATAGAAAGCGGACGAGCCAATGCTTGTTAAGCCGTTGGAAAGATGGACGGTGGTCAGATTAGGACATTCGGCAAATGCAAATTCGCCAATGCTCTTCACATCCTCTCCTAAAATAAACTCCTCGACTTGACTACCGAAAATCTCCTTCATGCGAGGAGTGGCATTATAGGCTTTTGATACTATTTCATTGTTGTTTATTTCAACCTTTGTCAGATTACTGCAATCTTTGAACGCATCTTTCCCTATAGTCGTCACACTATTGGGGATATTCACAAAGGTCAGTCCGGAGCATCCTTCGAACGCACTTTTTCCAATGCTTGTCACACCGTTGGGAATAATCGTACTCTTACATCCCATTAGTAATGTATTGCTGGCCGTCTCAATGATGGCGTTGCAATTCTCGCGAGAGTCGTACTTGGGATTGTCTTCCTCTATGACAATAGAAGCAAGATTTGGGCAACCCGTGAATAATCCTTCACTAATGCTTGTCACACTGATGGGAATCGTTATAGAGGTTAGTTCAGTACTTTTACTGAATGCATTTGTGATGGAAGTTACGCTATAATCTACTCCATCACTGGTTACTGATGACGGGATCACCAAATCGCCGCTATAAGTATGTCCGCGGTGAAATACGACTTGTGCTGTTTTGTCATCGGAATTCAATTTGTAATAAATGCCATCGATATTGACGTCAGCACTAACTGTCAATGCCATCATTGGCAAGAAAACCATGAAAAGTAATAATGTTCGTTTCATATCTGTCTTTATTTCTTATTTATTTGCTGTTGAGTATCTGTTCCAGAGTGATGTCCGGGTTGCTCTCTCCGAACACGTCCTTTTTCAGTTTGAGTTTACGGTGCTGGACGGCAGAGACGGTGATGCAGTAGATGTTGCCAATGGTGCGGTTGCTGAGGCCGAGCCGTGTGAGGATACACAGGCGGATGTCGTCTTCCTGCATGGTGGGGTACTGTTCACGAATCTTGGCAAAGTGGTTGTTGTCGATGGCGTTGAGTGTCCGTTCTATCTCGCTCCATTCGTGCGGATGGAGGGTGATGAGCGAATCACCGCTCTCGTTGAGTTTTTTCAGCACTTCTGTACGTTCAAGAATGTGATTTTGTAGGAATGTCACCACTTCATTGGTCTGGTGCAACAAAGTCTTCTGATGTTCTGCCTCCTCCTGGAGCCGACGTTTCTCCTGTTCCTGCATACGGATGCGATAGCGAAGTGCCAGCACGGTTGCAAGAAGGATGATTACCGAGGCAATGATGACAATCAGGAGCGTACGGCCATACATCTTTGAACGGTATTCCAGTTGTTGGTTCTCCATTTCCTTCCGCAATGTTGCCTGATAGTACTGGTCTTTCTGGCCAAGCGCCTTGTAATAGATGTCCTCTATCTGCCCGAAGGCCTCGTCCACGCTGTCCTCCAACTGTGTGGCTCCCATCCTTCGGAGGGCTATATTTGCGAGACTACTCTGCACGATATATGTCAGATGGACATCGTTACCTGAATCAATCCGCCGATAAACGGTTTCAGCAGAATCGAGCATATTCAGGCTGAGGTAACTGCGGGCCAGCACTTGCAATGTGCCGGTGAGGATCAGAGTTACAGATTCTTGGTCCTGAACAGAATCAAGCAACCTGTTCCCCAGATCCTTTGCCTGACGGGCATAGTCAAGTGCCTGGCGATAATCTTCCTTGGCCCAGGCGATGTTTGCCAGACTGGTGAGTGTCTGACACATCAGGTCAGTCATTTGTTGTTTCTCTGCGATACCGTATGCACGATGGATGAAATCGAGTGCTTCGTCGTAGGAGCCCTCTGTGTTGTAAGCCACTTGTGAGGCGTAAGTGCCTGCATAGTCGAGTAAGATGACATAGTTGCGCTCATCGTCGGGATGCTGCTCATAGACGCTCAGGGCTTTCTTCATCAGTCTCAAAGCCTCCTCAGGATTGCTTTGTGACAATGCCTCCGCCAATCGCTGGTACGCGATATAATAGGTGTGCCAATCCTCCGACGCCTCCGACAATTGGATGGCCTTTCGCAGCAAAGTCTCACCCTGACGGATGCTATCGTTGGCCAGAGCCCCCTCTGCCTCTTCCAGACAACGTGCTGCCGTCTGTGAATTCACCCCCTGCTGTTGATGACTGCAAGCAACCATCAGAACGCCTAAAATGAATATGTACAATGACCTTGTAAGCACAGTTATCAATTATTCATATTTCTCGGTTGCAAAGATACGACATTATTTCGAAAGTTATATCGTTTGCCTATGGAAAATTTGCAACCAAAAGAAATTCAGAAACTGTTACAAATCAATGAATTATGATAAACCGTACATTGCTCCCTATGGAAAATTTTCAGCGAGGGTATGGAAAAGAGCAGTCAGCAAGCATGATTTTCAAGTATTTGTGTGGAGAATGACGCTGTCATTTCTTGCGACCCTAATAAGTGTTCCTTATTGGGAATTAAGTGCCACCTATGCCTTGCTATTAATTCCCAGGCTGGGAATAATTGCTGGCATTAATAGAAAATGTAGTGATGATATCCTTCTATCGTACTTCTTTCGCCCTTCGCAAGGTGTTGGCAAGTCCAAAGGGCTTGCTTGGACTTGCGAAGGGCTTGCCAAGTACTTGCCAACGACTTGCTAAGGGTATGTCAAGAGCGTACTCCTGACCCTTTCCATAAAAAAACTACTATATATTTGGTGGCTTGACCATTTATTTGTAACTTTGCACCAAAATCAGAACAACAAATATGAAATTGAAACAAAAGTATCTTGCGTTAGCGATATGGCTGGTGGCACTGGCGGCGATAGCCGGAGCCATGCTGTTATTTGAGAGTGACCAACTCTGGAAGGTACAGGAGAAGAACCTCTTCCTCTGCTCGATGCTCTACCTGAAAGAGCAGATGGTGGTGCCTGGAGGCCTGCTCACCTGGTTGGGCACAGGGTTTACGCAGTTCCTGTACTATCCGTGGTTGGGTGTTCTGTTGCTATGCGCCTGGTGGTTATTACTGATGTTCATCATCAAACGGACCTTTCGGATTTCAGACCGATGGGCCATCCTGATGCTGATACCCGTTGCCATCCTGTTGTTGACCAACATGGATATGGGCTATTGGATATATATCCTGAAACTCAGGGGCCACTTCTTCGTAACCACCATCGGTACGACAGCCGTAGCGGCCCTGTTGTGGGGATTCCGCTGCATACCAGAGAAATATCATCTGCGGACCATCTACCTTTTCGCCGCTTGTGCCTTGGGCTATCCACTCATGGGTATCTATGGACTCGCAGCCGCCCTGATTATGGGTGTCTGGTCGTGGCGGCTGTCGGCTACTCGTACGGAGGCTATTGTCAACAGTGTGGTGGCGATCCTGAGTGTCGCTGCCGTACCATTGTTCTGCTACCGATACATCTATCACCAAATCAATTTAGACAATGTCCTTT
>JAFWTK010000170.1 GCA_017518935.1 Prevotella sp. | reverse complement strand
TTTCCATAACTCTCTCATTTTGAGTACAAAGATAAACATTTTGTCGCAATTACACAAATTTGTGAATCACAAACATGTGTAATTTAAGGATTCTTAGCAAACTTAGTAGGTTTTTCTTTGAATTCGAGTTCGAGTTGGATCCAGCGGGGTTGTGCCTGATAAGTAGTGCCTTTCTGATTGGAAACGCCAAGGCCGATGAGGCGGATAGGATGGGAATGGTATTCCACGCTGTGCATCAGTTGTTTGGCAAGAGGAAGGATGTCGTCCTTGGTACGAAGGATGTGATCAACAGTGATGCTGCGAGTTATTTGTTGGAAGTCCTCGAATTTCACTTTCAGCGTCAGGGTGCGGCCTTCGAAGTCGTTTTTCTCTATGCGACGGACGAGTTCGAGCACGGTGTGATAGAGATGGATGGTGACATCGGTATTCTGGCTGATGTCTTTTTCGAAGGTCTGCTCACAACTGACCGACTTGCGCTCCCATTCGGAAATAACAGGGCGATTATCGATACCACGGGCGAAGTCGTAAAACACTTGCCCCATCTTGCCAAACTCCTGTTGCAGTCGGTTGAGCGACATCTGACGGAGATCGGCTCCAGTAAAGATTCCCATGTGGTGCATCTTATCAGCCGTCTTCTGACCTACGCCCCAGATCTTCTCCACCCTCAACTGCGCAATGAAGTCGAGTGCTTTGTCAGGATGAATTACCGTCAGACCGTCGGGCTTGCGCCAGTCGGAGGCAATCTTCGCCAGGAACTTGCAATAACTGACGCCTGCTGATGCCGTCAGATTGGTGGTTTCCCTGATGCGCTGCTTGATCTCACGGGCGATGTCGACACCCAGTTCGATACCATGTTTGTTGTCTGTCACGTCCAGAAAAGCCTCATCGAGCGAGATGGGTTCTATCAGGTCGGTATAGTCGTGGAAGATGTCATGCAATTGCGCCGACACCTCTTTATATCTGTGGAAATGCGGTTCGATGATGATGAGTTGCGGACACAGACGCTTGGCCACCTGAATGGATTGGGCCGAATGGACGCCAAAGCGACGGGCCTCGTAACTGGCTGTCGACACCACACCACGCTCCGCATCGTGGCCAACGGCGATGGGCAGGCCCTTCAGTTCAGGATGGTCGAGCAGTTCAACAGCAGCGAAGAACTGATCCATGTCGACATGAATAATCTTCTTCATTGCTGCAAATTTATGAATTTCTGGCGAAACTAATGCCGCAAAATGTCACTTTTTACCTTTTTACCTTTTTACTTTCTTACTTTTTTATTACCTTTGTGCCCAAATTATAAATAGGTACGCAAAGATATGATACAATCAATGACAGGCTACGGCAACGCCGTGGTGGCTTACAAGGACAAAAAGATCCATGTGGAGATCAAGTCGCTGAACTCCAAGCAACTCGACTTGCAGACCCGTATTGCTCCCCTCTACCGTGAGAAGGAGATGGAGTGCAGGGCGATGGTGGCAGAGGCTCTGATCCGGGGCAAGGTGGACATGAGTGTGTGGATAGAAAAAGAGACGGCTGTGGATGCCACCCCCGTGAATGCAGCCCTCGTGGAGAATTACTATCACCAGTTGAAGGACGTGGCCCAGAAGGTGGGCATTCCTGAGCCCCAGGACTGGTTGTACACGCTGACCCGTATGCCTGACGTGCTGACGAAGACGGATGTGGAGACACTCGAAGATGAGGAGTGGACCATCGTGAAAGGGGCTGTAGCCGATGCATTGAAGAGTCTGGTGGACTTCCGCAAACAGGAGGGTGCTGCCCTTCAGAAGAAGTTTACGGAGAAGATTGACAATATCGCTAATTTGCTGGCAGCCATCGAACCCTACGAGAAGGGACGTGTGGAAAAGATCAGGGCCCGTATTGAGGGTGGTCTGCAGCAGATTCCTGGGGTGGAGTACGACAAGAACCGTCTGGAGCAGGAACTCATCTACTATATCGAGAAACTCGATATCAGTGAGGAGAAGCAGCGACTGGCCAACCACTTGAAATATTTCCGTGAGACGATGGAGGAGGCTGCCGGACAAGGTAAGAAACTCGGTTTCATCGCCCAGGAGATGGGACGTGAGATTAATACGACGGGTTCGAAGAGTAATCAGGCCGAGATGCAGAACATCGTGGTGAAGATGAAGGACGAACTCGAACAGATCAAGGAACAGGTACTGAATGCACTGTAGAGAAAGGAGTCAGGAGTAAAGGAGAGAAGGAGATGAGTAGAGGAAAGTTGATTATCATAAGTGCTCCATCGGGGACAGGAAAGTCGACGATTATCGGATGGCTGATGCGAGAGCATCCAGAATTGAACCTGGCATTCTCGATATCCTGTACCTCAAGGCCGCCAAGAGGAACGGAACAGAACGGTGTGGAGTATTTCTTCCTGACACCAGAAGAGTTTCGCCAGCGGATTGACAACGACGAGTTCTTAGAGTATGAAGAGGTTTATGCAGGCCGCTTCTATGGCACGTTGAAAGCGCAGGTAGAACGTCAGTTGGAGGCAGGACAGAACGTGGTGTTCGATGTCGATGTGAAGGGTGGCGTGAATATCAAGAAATATTATGGCGATGAGGCTTTGAGCGTGTTTATCAAGCCACCCTCGATAGCAGAACTGCGCCGTCGTCTGGAGGGTCGTGGTACGGATGCCCCAGAGGTCATTGACCAACGTATTGCCCGTGCTGAGTTTGAACTGACCTTCGTTGATAAGTTCGATACCATTGTTGTGAACGACGATCTCACCCAGGCAGAGGAAGATGCCCTGTCTATCATTGAGGAATTTCTCTCAGAAGGGTAATCATCATTTCTCATTACTCTTTTCTCATTATGATCAGGACAGGGATCTTCGGAGGCTCATTCAACCCCATCCACAACGGACACATCTCGTTGGCACAACAACTTCGCAAGAAGGCTGGGCTCGACGAGGTGTGGTTGATGGTGTCGCCCCAGAATCCCCTGAAGCAGGCAGCAGACCTGCTTGACGACAACCTCCGTATGGAGATGGCTCGTCTGGCTCTCGAAGGGGTAGAGGGTATCGTCGCCTGCGACTATGAGATGCATCTGCCAAAACCTTCCTATACCTGGAACACTTTACAGGCTCTCTCGAAGGATTATCCAGACAGAGAATTCGTGCTCCTGATGGGTGGCGACAACTGGGAACACTTTGACAGATGGTATCACTATGAAGACATCAAGCGTTGCTATGAGGTCGCTGTCTATACCAGAACCCCTGGAGAACCTGGCTTTATCGATATCAGCAGTACGGAGGTCCGTGAGCGTATCAAGGCTGGTAAGGGCATCCGTAGGTTGGTGCCGAAAGCCGTAGCAGACTATATCAAGGAGAAAGGACTCTATAAAGGCACAAAGTGAAAAGGAAGTTCAAGATAGATCCGCTGAAATGGATAGGTTATCTTTTCAGTCCTATCCAGCAGAATGGCGCATTCTTCGTGTTTATGTTTGCGCTGGGGTGGATCTGCACACAACTCGAAATCATGCCTTACTATCTCAGGAACAGAGGAGCCGAGCCTTATGAACTGTCTGCCCCAGAGTTGTTCCTTGATGTCTACGTTGTCTGTGTCATCCTAACCCTCATCCCTAAGAAGATCCGTATCTGGGTGAAGGCTTTGCTCTATGTTTTCTTCTATGGTGTAGCCTTGGTGGATATGTTCTGCTACGAGCGCTTCGAGTCGACCCTCACGCCAACGATGCTGATGCTGGCGATGGAGACGACGGGGCAGGAGGCAAGAGAATTCCTATCGGGCTATCTCAGTTGGGAGACGGTGAAGTCGGGTGTGGGCTGGATACTGCTGCTAATCATCGTGCATATCCTCTGGACCATCCTTCGCAGACTCTTCGTCAAGATGCACCAACGACTCATCCTGCCGAAAGTGAATCCGATAATCTTTAAAGGTTTCAAGGCAGTACTGGGTTGTGTCGTAGCGTGGCTGTTATATAGTAGCATCTCGCAGACGTGGGACAACAAAGTGGCAATCCGCCAACTCTTCTCTTGCGAGACAATCGGAGCAGTGGAGCACGAAATGACCAAGAAAGAGAAAGCAAATCTTTATTTGCCCGTCTATCGCCTTGCCTTCGGCATCTATGCCAATGGGCTTGCTGACACACAGATAGAGCAGTTGAAGGCTGCGAGTGACAAGATTCAGGTGGACAGTTGCAGTTTCCGTGTGCCTAACATCGTGCTGGTGATAGGGGAGAGTTATAACAAACACCACTCTCAATTATATGGCTATGACAAACTCACCACCCCACGACAGATGGCGTTGCAGGACGAAGGCAGTCTCGTGGCATATACGGATGTTGTCTCATCGTGGAACCTCACGAGTTTTGTCTTTAAGCACATTTTTTCACTCTATGCTGTAGGGGATTCTGGTGAGTGGTGCGACAAGCCACTCTTCCCAGAGGTATTCCGCAAGGCGGGCTATCACGTGACATTTGTCACTAACCAGTTTGAACCCAAAGCCAAGGAGGCTGTCTATGATTTCAGTGGTGGGTTCTTCCTGAATGACCCAGAACTGAGTCAGCGGCAGTTTGACAGTCGCAGCACCCGTACCCACCGTTTTGACGATGGGGTGCTGAAAGAGTACGATGCCTTGAAGGACTCTACCTTCGCGCATAATCTGGTGATCCTGCATCTGATGGGTTCACATGTCGACTATCGGGCTCGTTATCCGCAGAAGACACAGACCGTCTTTGCGCCACAGATGTATAACCGTCCAGAACTCAATGACAAACAGAAACAGATCCTGGCACACTACGACAATTCGCTGCGCTATAATGACTCCATCGTGGCCTGCATCACCCAAAAGTTTGTCAATAAGGATGCTGTCGTCATCTATGTACCGGATCACGGTGAGGAGATCTTCGATGGTTCACCATATATGTACGGCAGGATGCACGGGGCGAATATCGACTACCGACTGGCTCGCAACGAGATGGAGATTCCTTTCTGGATTTGGGGGTCGCCAGAATATCGAGAGAATCATCCCTACGGTTGGCTGGCAATACAGAATGCCAAGGATCGTCCGCTGATGATAGACGTGCTGCCCCATCTTCTGCTCTATCTCGGAGGCATCTCCACACCGCTCTATCGTGAGGAACTGAATGTCATCAGTCCTAAGTATGATATGAAGCGCCCCAGGATATTGAAGGGCGTTACGGACTATAACCAACTGAAGCACCCATGAATGAACTGCTGACACGGAAGGAATGTACGGCGATGCGAGGGATTGCCATTCTGGCTATCGTGTTGCACAACTACTGCCATTTCATTGGTAAGATAGTGCAGGAGAACGAATACCAGTACCTTTCTTTCAACAACGACCGATTGTGGCAAGTCATTAGCAATCCTGATTCACTGTTGCCTGTACATCTGCTGTCGTACTTTGGCCATTATGGTGTGCCAGTGTTTCTTTTCCTCAGTGGCTTCGGACTGGTGAAGAAGTATGAAACCTCACACGACTCCTGTCCCCCTGTGAGATTCCTGCGTTACAGTTATCTGAAACTACTCAGGCTGTTGATTGTGGGTTTCTCGATATTCGTTTGTGTCGATATGGTGACCCCAGGGCGCTTTCTTTTCCATTGGGATAACGTATTGGCGCAACTGCTGATGTATATCAACGTGCTGCCTGAACCAGAAAAGACGATCTGGCCTGGTATCTATTGGTTCTTCGGACTGATGATGCAACTCTACATCGTCTATCGGCTCTTGCTCTATCGACGCAGTTCGTGGTGGGTGGTGGCTCTCATTGCCGTCTGTTGGCTACTGCAGGTCTTCTGCGAACCAGATGGTGAAACACTCAATCGCCTGCGCTATAATTTCATCGGGGGTATGCTTCCCTTCGGGTTAGGATTAATAGTCGCAAGAATTCCCATACTGGGAAAAAATAATTCCCAGCCTGGGAATGTAACAGGGGGACGGTTCTTTTGTTACATCGGTGACACTCGATGTAACAAAAGAACCGTCCCCCTGTTATGCGCCATCCTCTCCTGCGTTTTGGTCTTTGCAATGTGCTTAAACTTCCAGACCTGGTTCTGGATACCTGTCTTTATCATCATCGGTTGTGTGGCGATGGTGAAGGTGATGCCAGAATGGCTGATGAAGGTCTTTGTTTGGTTCGGAGGTATCTCTGCTGCGATGTTCGTGGCCCATCCGATAGCCCGTAAACTCTTCATCACCGTTGCGTGGAAACAGGACATCTACGACGGCCTGATGCTCTATGTCATTGTGACCATTGCCCTCTCATGGGCTGTGAAACAAATCATTGAACGTATCCCCAAACCGACACTATGAAGCAGATAGTAGCCTTTGATTTCGACGGGACGCTGACTACGAAGGATACACTCATTGAGTTTATCCGTTATGCCTGTGGCACAAGGGCTTTCCTCTTTGGCTTCCTGCGATATGTCCATCTGCTGGTGCTGATGAAGTTGGGACTCTATCCTAATTACAAGGCGAAACAAAAAGTGTTTGCGCATTTCTTCGAGGGGATGAAGATTGAGGAATTCGATGGGTTATGTCAGCGCTTTGCGAAAGACAACCAACATCTGCTTCGTCCCAAAGGAGTAGAAGCCATTCAACAGGCTATGGACGAGGGAGCGGAAGTGCTTATTGTCAGTGCCTCCATCGACAACTGGGTGCGAGAGATGATTACGGACCCAGTGATTATCGGTACCCAGATCGAAATAAAGGACGGACTTCTGACGGGCCGTTTCCTGACGAAGAACTGCTATGGCCAGGAAAAGGTCAACCGTATCTTGGCACTATATCCCCATCGCAGCGAGTATCATCTTACTGCCTATGGCGACAGTCGAGGCGACAAGGAACTACTGGCCTTTGCTGATGAATCACATTACAAACCCTTCCGACAGTTATGACGCCGTTCAAGTTATTCAAGGTAAAACCAGAGGAACGCATCCAGGCTGTTGTGGTGCTGGGTGTGATTATCGTCCTCAATGCCTTGTTCATCTATCGTATGCACGACCTGTTTATGCAACCCGGCTTCGGACCCTACTGGAAAGCCTTTGAACGTGAACTGCACCTCTCGGGCTATGATCCCTATACCTACTTGACGGTGACCGACTGGGATGTCATCTATGAGGTGCATCGTCACCCTCTGTTGGCATTTCTCATCTATCCGCTGTATCTGTTGAATCAGGTGCTTACGTGGGTCTTTGGTGTCAACTGTGTGCAGTACATCGTGGCACTGCCAGTGATAGTGTGTTCGTTCTATTCCTATATCTTCCTCTACCGCATCCATCGCGAAGTGATAGAATTGGAACGCTGGGATGCCACCCTATTGACAGCCTTCTATTTCTCATTCGCCTATATCCTGTTGTCTGTGATTGTACCAGACCACTTCACCATCTCTATGTTCCTGCTGCTCATCACCCTCTATATCTCCGGGGTGTGCATCAAGAAGGGTAGGGAGTTTAAGTGGTGGCAGTCGGCGATTCTCTTCTATATCACTGCTGGCATCACCCTGAGTAATGGCATCAAGGTATTTCTCTCGGGTTTCTTTGTGAATCTGCGTGATTTCTTCCGTCCCAAGTACCTGCTGTTGGCTGTCATCCTGCCTGCGGCTCTGTTGTGGGCCACAGCCACCTGGGAATATCACCAGTATGTGCTGCCCCAAGAAAAGACCAAGGCAGAATTAAAAGTGAGGAAGGCCGAGGAATTAAAGGCCCGTGTGGCGCAAATGACACCTAAAGAGAGGGAACAATTCGAGAAGCGCAAGGCGAGGCGTCAGGAATTGCTGCGTCGTCAGGCTGACAAGACGGGTAAGCCGATGGAGGATCATGGTTTCCTGAAATGGACGGACATCACGACTTCCCGTTGGCAGTCGGTGTATGAGAATCTCTTTGGCGAGTCCGTGCAGTTTCATCAAAAGCATTTCTTGGAGGATACGTTAGTGCATCGTTCTGTGTTTGTGGTGTACGACTGGCTATGGAGTTATGTGGTGGAGGCTTTGGTGGTACTGCTTTTCATCGCCGGCATCTGGTGTGGACGACGAAGCCGTTTTCTTTGGCTCTGTATCTTCGGCTTCGGCTTCGATATGTTCATCCACTTGATTTTGGGCTTCGGCCTCAACGAGGTGTTTATCATGGCTCCACACTTTATGTTTGTCCTACCTATCGCCACAGCATTTTTGTTCCGAAGCATCCATACCCGTTGGCTCCGGATTCCCGTTGGCTTGCTGACGCTCTATCTATTTATGTATAATGGCTGGCTCCTGACTTCCTTCCTCCTTACCCCCATCAAGGCCATTATCTAAACGTGCTTATCTTTACCGAGCCACTTTCTGATTCTCCGTGAGAGTGATTTTCCGATATGCGAGAAGTTGCCGTAGCGCAGGTTTAGGAAGAGTTCTTCGAGGGAATTCTGGACTTTAATCCAAGGGTGATTCCAGGCATTCGTTTTATACAGACGTTCCTTGTATTCGACATTCTCGATGACATATCTCGGATGTCGCAAGGGGAAGGTGAGTTCGTGACGCTGCATGGTGAAGATACGGCGCAGACGGTGGGGCGTGGTCTTGGCAGATGCCGTGAAATGGGTGGAGTCTGCCATCAGTCCCAAGTTATTGATCTGGTTCTTGGAGGGCATGATGGTTAGTCCTGAGTTGAAGAGCATGGCAGCCCAGAAGATGCTCTCATAATACTCCTTACCTGTCTGACGATGGTTCCGGAACATACGGATCATATCGCTGCGATAGTTGCGCTGGCGGGCCAGAGTTTCCAACTGTCTCATATTATACGCATCGTCGAGGAAGGTATATTGTCCGTCCCATTGGTCGATGACCCTGCGCCAGGAGGCCCAGCCCCAGATGGCGAAGGTGGAGGTGAAGAAATAGTCGTAGGGGCAGTCTTCAGTCACCTCGTCAATGTTGAAACCCGAGATCATCGTGATGCGCTCATCGTGCTCGTACTTATCAAGCATCTCCTTGCAGAAGGGGAAGAACGACTGTGCCGGCACGTCGTCGTCTTCCAGCACCATACACTTATCAACGATAGAAAAGGCCCATTTCTGTGAGAGATATTCGGAGGGGTCGCAGCCGACATTATGTTCCTGATACAGCCGATGCACCTCGCAGTCCCAGTCGATGTTCTCATCGGAAGCAATCTGCCTGCAAGCCTCGATACCAGCCCTGTCACGCTCTCCGCGGGGTCCGTCCTGATAGAGGAACAGTTTGGAGGGTCGTGCCTGCCGCACAGCCTCGAACACCTTGGCGAAGGTGTCGCTGCGTGTAAAGAACAGCAGCAGCACGGCAATATCTGTCTTTGCAGGATGTTTCATGCGGCAAAGGTACGAACTTTTCCCGATACCACCAAATATATTTGGTTCTTCCTTCTTTTTTTCGTACCTTTGCACACCGTATGGACGACAAGCGCTACCTTCTCAGTCTGATTCGCGAGGGCGAGCACCAGCAACAGGACTTCAAATATCGTGTGGCTGATGCCTGTAAACTGGCGAAGTCGGTGTCGGCATTTGCCAATACCGATGGCGGCAGGCTGTTGATAGGCGTTCGCGACGATGGTCATCTCTCTGGTGTGCGCAGCGAGGAGGAAATTTACATGATGCACCAGGCTGCCTACAAATACTGCAAACCCGA
>JAFWTK010000169.1 GCA_017518935.1 Prevotella sp. | reverse complement strand
CCCGAGGCTTTCAAGGTCGATTTGTCACAGTTCGTAGGCAAGATTCCTGTCTTGGGCATCTGCTATGGGGCGCAGTTCATCTCGCACACCCTTGGTGGTAAGGTTGAGAAGGCAGACAGCCGTGAGTACGGACGTGCCAACCTCGAAATGGTAGACACGACGAATCCGCTGTTTAAATGGTTTGAGCAACATTCGCAGGTGTGGATGAGTCATGGGGATACGATTACGGCTATTCCTGAGGACTTCAAGGTGATTGGTTCGACAGCAGATGTCGTGAATGCGGCGTTTGCCTCGACGAAGCAACCTGTCTGGGCCGTACAGTTTCACCCCGAGGTGTATCATACTTTGCAGGGCAAGCAGTTGTTGAAGAACTTTGTCGTGGATATCTGTGGAAGTCGTCAGGAGTGGAGTGCCGCCTCGTTTGTTGACTCGACGGTGGCAGAACTGAAGGCACAGTTGGGTAATGACCGGGTGATTCTCGGTCTGAGTGGCGGTGTGGATTCCTCTGTTGCAGCCGTATTGCTGAATCGTGCCATTGGCCAGAACCTGACTTGTATCTTCGTGGATCATGGTATGCTCCGCAAGAATGAGTTTACGCAGGTGATGAATGATTATAAGGTCTTGGGACTGAATGTGATTGGCGTGGATGCCAGCGAGAAGTTCTTTGGTGATTTGGCAGGCGTGACAGACCCCGAGCAGAAGCGCAAGATTATCGGACGCGACTTCGTAGAGGTGTTCAATGCTGAGGCGAAGAAGATTACCGATGCAAAGTGGTTGGCTCAGGGTACGATCTATCCTGATCGCATTGAGAGTCTGAATATCACTGGTAAGGTCATCAAGAGCCATCACAATGTGGGTGGCCTGCCGAAGGAGATGCGCCTGCAACTCTGCGAACCGCTCAAATGGTTGTTCAAGGATGAAGTGCGTCGGGTGGGGCGCCAACTCGGTATGCCGGAGCATCTGATTACCCGTCATCCCTTCCCTGGGCCGGGATTGGCTGTCCGCATCCTTGGCGATATCACCCCCGAGAAGGTACGTATCCTTCAAGATACCGACGATATCTATATCCGTGCTTTGCGTGAGTGGGGATTGTATGATCAAGTATGGCAGGCTGGTGCCATCCTGTTGAGTACTGTACGCAGTGTGGGCGTAATGGGTGATGAGCGTACATACGAGCATCCCGTTGCCCTTCGTGCCGTGACTTCGACGGATGTCATGACTGCTGACTGGGCTCATCTGCCTTATGACTTCATGGCGAAGGTTTCCAATGAAATCATTAATAAGGTACGTGGCGTGAACCGTGTCTGCTATGACATCTCCTCCAAGCCCCCCGCAACGATAGAATGGGAATAAATAAATCCCCGCCACGTGGCGGGGATTTATTTATTTCTTAAGCAGGTCGCGAATCTCTGTCAGCAGTTCCTCTTGGGTGGGACCTGCAGGTGCCTCAGGCTCTGCGGGCTTCTCCTTCTTCAGTTTGTTCATGCCCTTGATCATCAGGAAGATACAGAAGGCGATGATGATGAAGTCGAGGATGTTCTGGATGAACTGTCCATAGGCCAAAACGGCAGCACCAGCCTCTTGGGCCTCTGCCAGCGTCTTGTACTCGCCATCACCGAGATTAACGAAGAGATCTGTAAAACTCACACCGCCTGTTGCCTTGCCAATCAACGGCATCAGAACATCGTTGACGAGTGAACTGACAATTTTACCAAACGCACCGCCGATGATGACACCGACAGCCATGTCCATCACGTTGCCCTTTATGGCAAACTCCTTGAATTCACTAATAAATCCCATAGTTCTAAATGTTTAATGTTTAACGCCTATTTTTAATATAAGATTTGTCATCTTGGTTTTACAATCATCAGCACTTTGCCGCTGATTTATAGTCTTTTCACTTTTCACTTTTCACTTTTTAGTTCTTTTTATAAAGAAATTCAGTGCAAATATAAGAAATAATTAGTAATTTTGCATCCGAAATCAGAAAAAAGTTTCAGATAGACGCAAAAAAGTTAATAATTTAGGTATAAACCCATTTAATTTTAAAGTAAAATGACAAAAGTTGCAATTAACGGTTTTGGCCGTATTGGTCGCCTCGCTTTCCGTCAGATGTTCGAGGCTGAAGGTTATGAAGTAGTAGCAATCAACGACTTGACCAGCCCCAAGATGCTGGCTCACCTCCTGAAGTATGACACTGCTCAGGGTGGTTTCTGTGGCAAGTTCGGTGAGAACAAGCACACTGTAGAGGCTGGTGAGGACTTCATCGTTGTTGATGGCAAGAAGATCACCATCTATGCTATTCCTAACGCTGCTGAACTGCCTTGGGGTACGTTGGACGTAGACGTTGTTCT
>JAFWTK010000168.1 GCA_017518935.1 Prevotella sp. | reverse complement strand
GGAGGTCATCCCAACGACAACCGCTACTACCAGATTGGCTTCATCCCGATGGCGGGCTTCACCATGCAGGGGAATGTAACACTTCGTTTTTAATTAGGAATGAGGAATTAGAAATTAGGAATTATGATTACCTTTTTGGCGGAGCATTGGTTGGATATAGTGACGACGGTCTTGGGACTGGCGTATATCCTTCTGGAGTATAAGGCCAGCATCTGGATGTGGGCAGTCGGCTTCGCCATGCAGGCCCTCGGCATCGTACTCTATTATCAGAAAGGACTCTATGCTGACTGCGGTATGGAGTTCTACTACCTTTCGATGACCATCTACGGTTACTGGAAGTGGATTCGTAAATCCCCACGCCATCCGGCGGGGGATTTGCAGATCCGTCATTTCCCTAAGAGACTGGTACTCCCTTGGCTGGCATTGATTGCTGCCGTATGGGGGATTATCTATTGGCTGCTTGTGACCTTCACTAACAGCAATGTGCCGTTAGCCGACAGTTTCACCACCGCCCTCAGCATCGTCGGTATCTGGGCCTTGGCTCATAAGTATTTGGAACAATGGTTTATCTGGATAGCCGTCGATGTGGTGACGTGTGTCCTCTATTTCTATAAGGACATCCCCTTCAAGGCCAGCCTCTATGCCCTCTACGTCATCATCGCCATCTTCGGCTATTTCAAGTGGCGGAAAATGGTGGTGAAGGATTAGGCTTTACGCCTGGAGATGATGACGGACAGACCCATCGAAAGCAGTAACACTCCAAAGATGATGGCTAATGACCATAGGGTGGGGACTTCAATGTGCGGCATGTTGATGTCGATGCCGAGTAACTTCCCAAAGTCATTGACATATTCGTTCATGGCGAGCAGCATCTTGATGCCCACGAAACTGAGGATGATTCCCAAGCCATACTTCAGATAGGTGAAGTATTTGGCGACAGCGGCGAGGGCGAAGTAGAGGGCGCGCAGACCGAGGATGGCGAAGATGTTGGAGGTGAGCACGATAAACGGATCTCTCGATACGGAGAAGACGGCGGGAATCGAATCGACGGCAAAGGCTACGTCGGTGGTCTCAATCACAAGCAGGGTGATAAACAAGGGCGTCGCCAACCATCGTCCTCCTGTCTCCTGACTCCTGACTCCTGACTCCTGACTCCTGACAAAAAACTTGTCGTCGTGCATCTGGTCCGTCACGGGGAAGAAACGCTTAAACAGTTTCACGAAGATGTTCTTCGACGGATCGACATTCTCGTTATCCTTATGGCTGAACATCTTGATACCCGTATAGATGAGGAAAACACCAAAGATGCCCAATATCCACTCGAAGCGCTGCACCATCGCCGCACCTGCAAAGATGAAGATGCTGCGCAGTACCAGGGCACCGAAGATGCCCCAGAAAAGTACTTCGTGCTGGTATTTCGGCTTGACACCGAAGAAGGAGAAGAGCATGAGGAACACGAAGAGGTTGTCCATCGACAACGACTTCTCAATGATATAGCCAGCCAGGAACTCCATCGCCTTCTCATGCGACTCCACGGGATACCACAGAAAGATGCCAAGACAAAATACCAGCGACACACCGATCCAAACGGCGGTCATCTTCAGTGCTTCGGATACACTGACCTCGTGCTGGCCTTTCTTGCCGAACGACTTCAGGTCGATGAGCAGCATAATCAGAACCAGCACATAAAACAAGATCCATGCCCACATGGGCATACTGATTACTTCCATATCAGGGTGCAAAGGTACATGATTTTAATTAGAAAATAGTAATTAGAAATTAGAAATTATGATTACTTTGCAAAGTTTTTCACTTTTCACTTTTACCTTTTTTTACTACCTTTGCATCCGTAAATCGTGATAATATGAAGAACGATCCGTTTGAAAGTGTCCCGTTGCTGCGATTAGCCGTCTGTCTGATGGTCGGGATCGTCGTGAGGGAGTATGTGATAATACCCGTGTCGATGCTGCCCATATTTATAGCGATGGTGGTTGTGGCCTTGTTGCTGTGGAAGTTACCGCAGGTGCAGTCGGTGGCGATAGCACTCTGTTTCGTGGCACTCGGCGCTCTGCTGATGCAACGACAGAAGGAGTCGCTACAGGTGGCGTGGCCTGAGGGGGAGGTATGCTATGAGGCGGTGGTCATCTCTGAGTCAGTGGAAAAGCCTAAGACGATGGCAGTGGATATCCTGTTGACGGGGAGTCAGCGAAAACTGAAGTGCTATCTCTATAAGGACGATAGGAGTCGCAGCCTGCGGATGGGCGACGGCCTGCGCATCCAGTCGCGCATCCGCCCCACCAGCGAGTGGCAGAGGGGAGCATTTGATTATCACCGTTATCTGGAGGTTCACGGTTTTACGGGACAGACATTCGTTGCCAGTTGGAAGTGGCAGAAAGCGCAGGTCTCGTTGTCGAGTCTTTCTCGTCTGGAGCGCACGAGACTCTATTTCCTCCAACTGCGCAGTCGTCTGCTCAGTAGGTGGGGTGGGGATGATGATGCCTCTGCCGTTGTGGCGGCTATGACCCTCGGCGACAAGTCGGCCCTCACACAAGACCTTAAGGATGTCTATGCCGTCACGGGTGCCTCACACGTCCTCGCCCTGAGCGGTCTCCACCTTGGCATCATCTATACATTACTGTCAATCCTTCTTGGGGGTCGCAAATTCTTCACTTTTCACTTTTCACTTCTCACTGTCCTTGGCATCTGGGCATACGTCTTCCTTGTGGGGATGCCCGTGAGTGTGGTGCGTGCCGCTGTGATGCTGAGTGTCTATGCCCTGTTGTCACTTGGCCACCGCGAAAAGATGTCTGTCAACACATTGGCCTTTACGGCACTGGTGCTCCTGATGTTCAATCCCCTGTCGCTCTTCGATGTGGGTTTTCAGATGTCGTTCATAGCCGTGTTTTCCATCCTCGTATGGATGCCCTTGCTGATGAGTGTCTTCCCGCCAGACTATCTCCAGACACACCGTGTGGTGCGCTGGTGCTGGGCGATGGTCGCTGTCTCCGTTGCTGCTCAGATGGGTGTTGCCCCGTTGATAGCCTATTACTTCGGACGTTTCTCCACCTATTTCCTCCTCACCAACTTCATCGTCGTTCCCACTGCCACACTCATCCTCTGGCTCGCCCCTGTTGTGCTACTGATACCTTCTTGCGCGTACCTATTGTTATATATAGTAAGTCTTCTGAATATCCTCCTTACCTTCTTGGCCCGTTTCCCCTACGCCAGCATCGACAATCTCCATCCCACCGCCCTTCAGGTAGCGATGATCTACATTGTCATCGCAGCAGTCTATCTGCTGATTCTCTGTCTTAGAAGAACACCATCACCAAGGCGGGAATGGTAAGCAT
>JAFWTK010000167.1 GCA_017518935.1 Prevotella sp. | reverse complement strand
CAATACCGCGATAATTGTTAATGCCGTAGGATATATTCAACGACAGTCTGGCATTGGAAATGTTTTCATAAAGTGCTCTGTTTTGTCAAGAACACACGAGCCGTAGGCTCCGGTCATTGTTTCAGTTGCTCGAGTGCACGGCAAAGTTGGTCTGGACAAGAGGTTTGTTTGATGCCACAGCGGATGCCATTGAGTTTTCGGATGACATCGTCAATCCGTTGTCCCCTTACAAGTTGACAGATTCCTTGAAGGTTACCATTGCATCCGCCTTCGAAATGCACATCCTGAATGATGTCGTTCTCGTCAGCCGTCACTTCAATCATTTTCGAACAGGTCCCCTGTGTTTGATACTGTATATGTTTCATATCTGCTGTTTTGGTGGCGAATATAAAAAAACACTATTTCCTTTCCTTAGCCTGCATAGCGAACTCAAAAAGTGAGTGTGGAAGGTGGCAATAACCGTCAGGATTCTTGTCGAGATAGTCCTGATGATACTCTTCTGCCATGTAGAAGTTCTGCAGCGGCAACTTCTCTACGGCCAAGGGCTGCTCATAATTCTTCTGCTCTTCCGCAAAGACCTTTTCGATGATAGGCAAATCCGCTGGATCAGTAAAATAGACACCAGTGCGATAGCGTGTTCCCTCGTCATGTCCTTGCTTGTTCAGACTTGTCGGGTCGATGGCCTTGAAGAACATCTGCAACAAGAATTCAAGACTGATCACATCGGGATAGAACCGCACAAAGACTGTCTCAACAAAGCCCGTCTGATCGGTATAGACCTCTTTATATGTCGGATTCTCTGTGTGTCCGTTGGCAAACCCCACTTCCGTTATGGCCACGCCCTCAATCTGCTTGAAGTAATACTCCGTTCCCCAGAAGCAACCACCTGCTAAGTAAATGTCCTTTGTTGGCTTCGTTTCCAGAATACCGTCCACCTCGTGCTCTACGAATGGTCCCGCTTTGCATTCCAGTAAGACGCTCGGTTCCAAACACTCCAACCCGTGCCAGACATTCTTGGGAATATCCACACCATAACGGCCACTTTCCTGGCTGATAACGAAAGATTCCGCTATCTTGCCCTCGTCATTGTAGGTCGTCACGCGGATTTTCCCCCTCAGTATCACAAAGGTCTCATCCTTGTCAGGATGGTGATGCACTGGGATAAACGTGCCTGGTTCCAAGGCATTGAGGAAACGATGGCACTTGTCCTGAAGGCTCTGATGGAAGTTGTAGTTCTTCCTCAACCTCGGCGACTTCCTGGCTTCTACTGCCAAACTATTCATTAATTGTTCGTCTATGACTTTCATATCTTAAATTATATAATATCCTGCCAACGCAACTGATTAGCAGACGGCACAGGTCCGTTAAAACTGTTTGGCTGTGCGCTAACCGACAGCGACACGGCTGTCAGTAGTCCTATGGTCAAAATCTTCGTCATCGAGTACAAAGGTACAGCGAATAAATAAGGTGTGCCGTCACTGGGATATTGGTTTTATTCTCAGATGACGCTCGTAGCGGGTAGGCTTGACCTGATAGCCGGGCAGCACATAGCAGGCCGTGCAGCCTACGCCTGTGGTGTTGTAATCCAGGTTCAGGGTAATGCCGTCCTGCTGGCGTAGTTGGTATGTATATACCGCCTTCGTCAGGTTCTCGGTGCTGTAGTGGTAGGCGTTGAAGTTGAACGGCTCATCCATCGCGAAGCGCAGTCCCCGTCCTGAAGCGTCACTCATGTCGAGCCAGCGGTTGTCACAGCGCAGGCCGCAGTCCTGAGGTATGAGATAGGGCTCGTACATATCGTCCACCGTGCGCTCATAGATGCCGATAGCGTAGCCGGTCTTGCGGTCAGGATAGTTCTCCTCGGGTCCGCGTCCGTACCACTTCACCTGCTGCATGGGGTCAACGAGCGTCATGGTCAGTCCGATGCGTGGCAGGAGTGCAGGCATCGAGCCTTCGGGCTCAAGGATGTGATGGAGGGCGATGCTACCGTCGCCATTGATGCGATACTCATAGACCTCGGAGAAGCCTGAATAGCGCAGGCCGGTGATATAGGCGTCGAGCGTCGTGTTGACGGGTGCGCCGAACTGCGAGAAGCAACGCACGTTGATATACACCTGTCCGTCGGCCTCGAATGCCTCGCAGGAGATGGGGATTCGGGTAATCGCGTCCAGGTTGTTGCTATAGAACTCGTTGGCTATCTGCGAACCGTTCCAGGCCTTGCGGTTGTTGTAGGTGATGTTCCATTGGTCCCAACTGTCCACCTCGAGTGCCAGCGGCGCACGCCAGACGTTCAGTTGGAGCGGCGACTTGAGCAGTTCCTGTCCGCCCTGACGAATGCTGAAGAGCTGGCCATCAGGGGTGAAGGTATAAGAGAATCCCTCACCGCTCACGTTGATAGTATCGCTGGTACGGTTCAGCACAGCCTTTCCGATGGTCCTATCCGAGGGGGTGTCTGGCAGACGCCATGGCAGTTCCAGTTGATCCCATGCCACGACGTGTCCCTTCTTCGCCCAAATCTCGTCGTTCTTCAGCGCAGTGGTTATCATCAGTCGGTATTCGCGTCCGGGCCTGATGGCGGGTTGGAATTCTAACAGTTTGACCACCTTCTTGCTGAGCGGCTCCACATCGGGACTGAACGAGCCCTGCTGCAGACAGGTGCCGTCCTCATAGAGTTCCCATTTCATATCATAGTAAGAGGTGTTCAGGAAATGGTTCCTGTTCCATATCTCCACCGTCCCATTGTCGGCACTCAGCAGGCGGCATGATATGGGCTGGGCCGACTTCTTCATCTGCCAGATTTCCGGCTGTACGGTACGGTCGGGCCATATCGTGCCGTAGGTGCGGGCGCCGATGCCGTAACTGAAATAGGTGCCCTCTTGCTGCTCGGTCTCAAAGTCGAGATTGAGCAACTGGCCCGACGCGTCGGCAATGATGACATTGTCCATCAACGCGTCGCAGATATACACTCGTGTGTCCTGTCCGTGGGTCTGCTCGTTGCGGCCGATGTTCACGGGGAACGGGGCATTGATGATGTTACCCTGAGCATCCATCTGTGCCACCTCCGCATTGTCGATGCTTACCGTCATCTTCTTACCGTCGTAGCAGGCTTCCACATGGTGCCATTTGTTCTCCCAGTCGGCGGGCAACGGGGCTGTCAGTTCGTATTTG
>JAFWTK010000166.1 GCA_017518935.1 Prevotella sp. | reverse complement strand
TCCTCAGCGGTAGAGAATCCGGCATACTGGCGGATAGTCCAGGGCTTGAAGGGGTACATCATTGAGTACGGGCCTCTCAGATAAGGGGGACTACCTGCTGTGAAGTCAAGGTGTTCCATCCCTTCGAGGTCCTCTTTCGTATAGACAGGCCTCACCTCGATATGCTCGGGGGTCTTCCAATTCTCTACGATTCCATTGTCTTTAATCCACTTGGCACCATCCTGAGCCTTAATGCCAGCGTAGATATCGATATCTTTAAATTGTTTACGCATAATTCAAGTCTCCTTTCTTAGATACCAAGTTTCTGATTATATTCCTTAAGAGTTTCTAAAACGTTACACTTCACGTGAATGTAGTTCTCGATGCCGGCGGCCTTGAGGTCCTCCATGCAGGCAGGAGCACCAGCCACGACGAACATCGCACGGCCATCCAAATACTTGAAGGCAGGGATAGCGTACTCAGCGTACTCATCATCCGAAGAACAGATTACCACGATGTCGGCATCAGCAGCAAGGGCAGCATCCACACCTTCCTCTACGGTCTTGAAGCCGAGATTATCAATTACCTTGTAACCGGCACAGGCCAGGAAGTTGCACGAGAACTGGGCACGGGCCTGACGCATGGCCAGGTTACCGATGGTCAGCATGAAGGCCACAGGCACCTTCGCGGCCTTCTCAGTAGTCAGGCGCAGGGTCTCGAAGTCAGAAGCCATACGACTGATGGTCAGGGCAGGCACATCCGCATCGTCGGAATGCATGGCGGTGCAGTCCACGGCCATCGGCTCCTTACCCTCACTTTTCTCGGTGAAGTTCGGGAACTGGTTGGTACCCAACAGGAACTCCTTCCTTTTGGCGGCATCGCCGTGGCGCTTCACGTTCGTAGCGTTGATGTCGGCTTGAACCGTTCCGGCCTTGACGGCAGCGAGGAAACCGCCCTCGTCCTCAATCTTGAGGAAGAGTTTCCAGGCTTCCTGTGCCAGGGCGTCGGTGAGATGCTCGATATAGTAGGAACCTGCTGAGGGGTCTACGATGCGGTCGAAGTGGCTCTCCTCCTTGATCAGCAACTGTTGGTTGCGGGCGATGCGCTCACTGAAATCAGTAGCCTTCTCGTAAGGCGCATCAAACGGTGTGACCACCATCGAGTGGACACCGCCGAGGGCGGCACTCATAGCCTCAGTCTGCGAACGGAGCAGGTTGACATAGGAGTCAAACACCGTCTGGTTGTACGTTGAGGTAGAGGCGTTGATGCACATCTTACAGGCACAGTCGCACTTGGGTTCATACTGTTTCACAATCTGAGCCCACAGCAGACGGGCGGCACGGAACTTGGCAATCTCCATGAAGTAGTTCTCGGAAACACCCATATAGAATTTGATCTTGCGGGCAGCCAAATCCACATCGACACCAGCATCGGTGAGTTGCTGGAGGTATTCATTACCCCAGGCTAGGGCGTAACCCAGTTCCTGAACGATATACGCACCGCTGTTGTTCAACAGATCGCTGTGTACCATCACGCAACGCAGGTTGGGATAGTCCTTCAACTTCTCCACTAGTTTCGACATGTCGGGCAGCAGCACGGTAGAGTCTTTGCCCTTCATCAGCATCCGCTCGATGGGGTCGAAGCCAACACCACCCACGATCTTCTCCTTATCGTACCCCATCTTATCGAAGTAAGCCACGAGGAGGTCGGCTAGTTGCAAGGCATGACGCATACAGGCACGGTAACTCACCTCCACACAATCCAGACGGATGTCCTTCAACAATGTATCGATGAACTCGGCACTGAGTTCGGCGTGACCCAGTTTGAACCCGATGCTGTCTACGCCCTTCATCAGGATGTCGAGAGCCTTCTTGTTGGCCTCAGCAGGGTCAGTCACGATGATGTTCTGACGGACATACCACTCGTTAGAGTCCTTCTTGTTACCACGCACGAACGGGAACTCTCCGGGGAGAGCATCGGGTGTCTTCAAACTCGCCAGGTCTTCACGGCGATAGAAGGGCTGCACATTAAAACCTTCGTTTGTTCTCCATACCAAGCGCTTCTGGAAGTCGGCACCTTTGAGGTCGACTTCAATCTTGTCCAGCCACTCCTGAGTGGTCGGTGCTGTGAACTCGGTAAAGAGTTTTTCTTTGTTTGCCATAAATACGTTAAATTATTATATAAGTTGTTTTAAGCCTTGACTTACTTAACAGAGTGCAAAGATACAAACTTTTTATGCAAAACAGCCAATTGAATTGTGAAAGAAATAAAAAAACGGAATTTATGCGAAATTTAATGCACAAAAACGCTTGCATTGAGCAATTTTTGAGTACCTTTGCATCGTGTTTTTGGTATAAGATGTAATATTGTAATTCATGGAATGGTTGAAAGACCTTTTTACGACAACTGACTCAGTGGCACACATCACGCTGCTCTATGCCATCGTGATAGCCATCGGTGTCTATCTGGGAAAGATCAAGTTCTTCGGCATATCTCTCGGTGTGACGTTCGTGCTCTTTGCCGGTATCCTCGCCGGACATATCGGATTCACGGCTCCCACCTCCATCCTGACGTTCGTACAGGACTTCGGACTGATCCTCTTCGTCTTCATGATTGGTATGCAGGTCGGTCCCGGTTTCTTCGAGAGTTTCGGCACACAGGGTATCAAACTCAATGGTCTGGCAGCATCCGCCATCCTGTTGAATATCCTGGTGATGTTCGCCTGCTACTATATCTTCTTCGACACGAGCAACGCCACAAGTCTTCCGATGATGGTGGGTACGCTCTATGGTGCCGTCACCAACACCCCCGGTCTTGGTGCCGCCAACGAAGCCTTGTCGACAGTCTTCACCAGCAATGCCCCCCAGATAGCCTCGGCCTATGCCTGTGCCTACCCCCTAGGTGTGTTGGGTATCATCGGCGCTATTATATTAATAAGGTATATCTGTGGCATCAGACTGGAAAAGGAAGAGGATCAGTTGAAGGCACTGGAAGAGACCAATGCCAACAAGAAACCCTATAAGATGCACTTGGAGGTGACGAACAAATACCTGGAGGGCAAGACCCTGTTGCAGGTACACGACTTCCTGAACCGAGACTTCGTGGTGTCCCGACTCGTGCACGACGGTGAACTCTGTATCCCCAACCGCGACACCCTCTTCCACCTGGGCGACCAGATGCTGATTGTCTGTGCCGAGGCTGACCAGGAGGCCATCATGGCCTTTATCGGACCGAAACTCGACATCGATTTCGAGCAACAGGACCAGCCGTTAGTGTCGAAGCGTATCCTCATCACCAATCCCAAGATGAATGGCAAGACCCTAGCCTCGCAACATTTCTCAAGCGTTCACGGGGTGAACGTCACCCGTGTCACCCGCCACGGCATGGACCTCTTCGCCTCTGCCAGTCTGCCGCTGCAGGTGGGTGACAAGATTATGGTAGTAGGTCCTGAGGATGCCGTCGACCGTGTGGCCAACAAGATGGGCAACTCCATCCGTCGTCTGAATGCACCGAATATCGCCACCATCTTCGTGGGTATCTTCCTCGGACTCATCTTCGGCTCCATCCCCCTGGCCATCCCCGGCATGCCCGTTCCCGTGAAACTCGGTCTGGCAGGCGGACCACTCATCATCGCCATCCTCATCGGCCGCTACGGCTATAAGATAAAACTCGTGACCTATACCACGACCTCAGCCAATATGATGCTCCGTGAGATAGGACTGGTGCTTTTCCTCGCATCCGTAGGCATCAAGGCCGGTGCAGGCTTCTTCGTGACTGTGATCGACGGCGATGGTCTGCTCTACGTATTGACAGGTTTCCTCATCACAATCATCCCAATCCTGATTATAGGGCCTATCGCACGACTGAAGTACAAGTTCAACTATTTTACTATCGCAGGTATGGTGGCCGGTACATATACCGATCCCCCTGCCTTGGCCTATGCCAACAGCATCTGCTCAAAGGAGGCCCCAGCCATCGGCTACTCAACGGTCTATCCATTAGCAATGTTCCTCAGAATTTTCACTGCACAGATCATTGTGCTTTTCTTTTGCGGTTAATTTATATAATAATACACAATAAAAAAATGAATAAAATTAGAATCCTGCTCAGTGGTATCTTGCTGACAAGCGCCTCCGCGATGATGGCTCAGGGAGCCAAGAACATTCGCATCAACGAGGTGCTGACCAACAATACCTCCAGCATTCAGGATGAGTATGGACAGCGTGAAGCATGGATAGAGTTGGAGAACACCTCATTCACCACCTACAACGTGCGTGGTATGTACTTTACCACCGACCGCTCCGTTCTCGATCCCAACATGAGCGTGCCAGAGCGCATCAAGCATATGAGCGTCATCCCCAGCGGAGACACACGTACGCAGATTGGCGGTCGTCAGCACCTGGTATTCTACTGCAACTCCACCCCTGCACAGGGCAAGTTGCACCTCTCATTAAAGGTTCCTATGTCGGAGCCTCTCTGGATTGGTTTCTACAACGGCAACGCCACGGAACTGATTGACTCCGTCAGCGTACCTGCCCTGGCCGCAGACCAGAGTTTTGCACGACAGAATTCCACCTCGTGGGCAGTTAAGTCGGCAGAGAATGTCACCCCCGGCATCGAGAACTTCATCAAGACCGACGAGACCAAGGATGCCTATCTGAAACGCGAAGACCCGCACGGCTTCGGCATTACCCTGTTGGCGATGGGCATCGTGTTCTTCTGTCTGGCAGTACTTTTCGTATTCTTCTGGCTCTTCGGTGCCATCATGCGTCATCTGGACACGGCTAAAAAGGTTGCCTACACCCAACCCATTAAACCCATCACGAAGACGGTTGAGGTCACCCACGACCTGGCTCACGCCACTGGCAATATCCTCCAAGACGGATTGAAGACCAAGGGTATCGATAAGGAAGTCTATATCGCCGTAATCGCCATGGCCCTGAAACAGTATCAGGACGATGTACACGATGTGGAGTCGGGCATCATCACCATCAAGTCGAAAAATACCGACTGGACCGACGAGTACTCGCAGATGACCCACTTCCACGACCCCTTGCAGCCGTCAAGCCACACGGGACAGGCAATCCCCACGACCCGCAGTATGAAGTAATCATAAAGTTCAAACTTCAAATTTCAAATTTTAAAGAAAAATGAACAAATATCAATATAAAATACAAGGCGTCGATTACGACGTAGAGATTGAAGAAGTAGAAGGCAACGTTGCCAAAGTGAATGTCAACGGTATCCGTTTTGATGTGGAACTGAAGCAGCCCATCAACCCGACAAGCACACTGAAGAAGGTGCATGTGGAGGCTCCGAAGCCCGTTTCGCGTCCCTCAGTGGCACCGACAGTGGCACCAGCCGCCGACAAACCCACTTCTACAGGTACAGGCGCAGCCATCAAGGCACCGCTGCCCGGCACCATCACCGAGGTGAAAGTCAACGTTGGCGACACCGTCAAGCAAGGCGATGTGGTTCTCGTACTCGAAGCCATGAAGATGCAGAACAATATCGAGTCGGAGCATGAAGGCACTGTCACCTCTATTACCATCAAGCAAGGTGAGAGCGTCATGGAAGGTGCCGTCCTCATGACTATTGGATGAAGTGAATAGTGAATAGTGAAAAGTGAATAGTTATGGATTTAGGTCAATTTATCATACAGAACTTCCATGAGTTCCTCACCTATACGGCCTTTGCCAATGCGACGGTGGGAAACCTCATCATGATTGCAGTGGGAGCCTTCTTCATCTGGCTCGCCATCAAAAAAGACTTCGAGCCCCTGCTGCTGGTCCCCATCGGACTGGGCATCATTCTCGGCAATATCCCCTTCCGTGCCGATGCCGGTCTCGAAATCGGACTCTACGAGGATAACTCCGTGCTAAACATCTTCTATCAGGGTGTACGGCAGGGATGGTATCCGCCTCTTATCTTCTTAGGCATTGGAGCAATGACCGACTTTACGGCTTTGTTGGCCAATCCGAAACTGATGCTCATTGGCGCCGCCGCTCAGTTTGGTATCTTCGGTGCCTACATGGTGGCTTTGGCTATGGGGTTTGAGCCCTCACAGGCTGCCGGTATCGCCATCATCGGTGGAGCCGACGGTCCTACTGCCATCTTCCTGTCATCGAAACTCTCCCCCAACCTCATGGGTGCCATCGCAGTATGTGCCTATTCCTACATGGCCCTGGTACCGGTGATCCAGCCGTTCATCATGCGTCTGCTCACCACCAAGAAGGAGCGTGTCATCAAGATGAAGCCGGCTCGTGAGGTATCTCAGACGGAGCGTATCCTCTTCCCCATTATCGGACTGTTGTTGACCACCTTCATCGTACCTTCAGGACTTCCCCTGCTGGGCATGCTGTTCTTCGGCAACCTACTGAAGGAGAGTGGCAAGACCACCCGTCTTGCCAAGACCGCCGGTGCAGCGCTCAACGACATCGTGGTAATGCTGTTAGGTCTGACTGTCGGTTGCTCTACACAGGCTAGCGAGTTCCTTACCTTCAACACCATCAAGATCTTCGCCCTCGGTGCCATGGCCTTTATGATTGCCACCGCCTCAGGTGTCTGTTTCGTAAAGATTATGAACCTTTTCCTGCCGGAAAGCAAGAAACTGAACCCGCTCATTGGTAATGCCGGCGTAAGCGCCGTACCGATGGCAGCCCGCATCTCCAACAACCTTGGACTGGAGTACGACCGCCACAACTTCCTCCTCATGCATGCCATGGGTCCGAATGTGGCCGGTGTCATCGGATCTGCCGTAGCAGCCGGAGCCCTTCTCGGTTTCCTTTCCTAAGAGTGAATTGTGAATAATAGACCTAAAATAGCGATTATCGACCCCAACACCCTCTCGGCGTTGGGGTTGAAGGCTATTTTACAGAACGTGATGCCAATTATGACCGTTGATACCTTCGGCTCCTTTGCCGAACTGACGGCCAACGATCCAGAGAACTATTTCCACTATTTCGTGGCAATGAACGTGGTGCTGGAAAACAAAACCTTCTTTTCGGAGCATCGCCGCAAGACCATTGTCCTGACCCTCTCACTCGACTCCACTTCGCAGTTATCCGAGTTCCATAGTCTTTGTATCAATGTTCCGGAACAGCAACTTATCCGTTCGCTCCTGACCTTGGAACAGCATGCCCACGGCAACGGACAGCATCTGCCCCCCATGCCGAAGGTGCTCCAGCAGAAAATCCTTACAGACCGTGAGATCGAGGTGATGTCCTTGATTGTACAAGGATTTATCAACAAGGAGATTGCCGACAAACTAAACATCGGGCTAGCAACAGTCATTACCCACCGCAAGAATATCATGGACAAACTGGGCGTAAAGAGTGTTTCCGCCCTTACCATCTATGCCGTCATGCACGGCTATGTCGACATCAACCAGATATAAACGAAGCATCCCACTGTCGTCTTAGGCTAAGGCCGAACCAAAGAAATGCTTCCTACAGGTCATTAAGATTATCCGAACGACTCATTCCGATAATCCCTATGGGGGGTAAGGAATAATTCGAATAACTCAAAGGGATTATCCGAACACCTCAAAAAGATTATCGGAATGACTGTGAATCAAGATGATTGAGAATTCATGAGCAAAGATACAATGAAAAATATTTTAATTATTCGAGAAAATTTATTTTTTTATGGTATTTTTTGGTCGATTGCTCAATTTTGCGTACCTTTGCGCTCGAAAAAAAAAACAATGATTGAACGGATAGAATTTGAGAAGGCCCGTGTCGATGTCATATGCTTTGACAACGGCACGAAAGTCAGGGAATACCATGCCATGATCCATGTCTGTCAGAAAGGGCTGACATACGCCGGGCAACTGGAGGCTGTGATGAATGCCTACCAAGGTCTGCTCGACCGTTTGCCCGACACACAGGCCGTCTTCAAACGCTACTTCCTCAGCGATGCTGCCAACCAGGCCGACGATATTATCGTGGCCGATGTCACTGACTGTGCCAAGAGCATCATCGAACAGGCTCCTCTCGACGGGACGAAGGTGGCCCTTTGGGTCTGGCTGATGTCAGGTGTCCAGACAGGCATGACGAAGAGCGGTCTTTATGAGGCTAAGCACGGACAATTCCGTCACCTGTGGAATGCCAGTGCCCACAACCTCGCCGCCAACTCGGAATACCAGATGCGCCTGCTTTTCAACGAATACGTGATGCAACTGGCAGAGGAAGGCTGTAAACTGGCCGACAACTGCATCCGCACCTGGCTCTTCGTGAACGACATCGATCTCAACTACGGCGGTGTGGTACGTGCCCGTAATCAGGTGTTCTTTACTCAGGGACTGACCGTCCACACCCATTTCATTGCCTCTACCGGTATCGGAGGCCGTCAACAGGACCCCAACGTACTGGCACAGATGGACAACTACGCCATCGACGGTATCCAGCCTGAGCAGATACACTTTTTGTATGCTTCCACTCATCTGAACCGTACCAGCGACTACGGGGTGAGTTTTGAGCGTGGCACCTACATCAATTATGCCGACCGCCGCCATGTGTTTATCTCCGGTACCGCCAGCATCAACAACAAGGGCGAGATCATGTTCCCGAAGGATGTGGAGAAGCAGACACGAAGAATGTGGGAGAATGTCGAGGCCCTACTGAAAGAGGCCGACTGTACTTACGACGATGTGATGGAGATGGTGGTCTATCTCCGTGATGTGTCAGACTATAAGACTGTCAAGAGCCTCTATGAGGAGCGTTTCCCCGACAAGCCCTATGTCATCACCCTCGCCCCCGTCTGTCGTCCAGGATGGCTCGTCGAGATGGAGTGCATGGCCATCAAACAACAAGAAAAACCAGAATTCCCTGCCTTCTAACAAATATCAATAATAAAGCCCTCGCCGAAAAAGGCCGAGGGCTTTATTATTTACTTTGCGTATGCAACGCTTCGTGTTTCTCGGATAACCGTGATCTTCACTTGCCCCGGATAGGTCATCTCGTTCTGGATCTTCGTGGCTATCTCGCCGCTCAGGGCCTCAGTCTCAGCATCGCTCATCTTGTCTGCACCGACAATGACACGCAACTCACGACCTGCCTGGATGGCGTAAGTCTTGGTGACTCCCGGATAACTCATGGCGATGGCCTCCAAGTCGTTCAGACGCTTGATATAGGCCTCCACAATCTCACGACGGGCACCGGGGCGAGCACCGGAGATGGCATCGCACACCTGTACGATGGGAGCGAGGAGCGTCTGCATCTCCATCTCGTCGTGGTGGGCGCCGATGGCATTGCAGATATCGGGTTTCTCCTTGAACTGCTCGGCAATCTTGGCACCATAGAGGGCGTGAGGCATTTCACTCTCCTCATCGGGCACCTTACCGATATCGTGCAACAGTCCGGCACGCTTGGCCTTCTTCGGGTTCAGACCGAGTTCCGAGGCCATCACGGCACAAAGGTTGGCCGTCTCACGGGCATGCTGCAACAGGTTCTGTCCGTAAGAGGAACGGTATTTCATCTTACCGATGATACGAATCAGTTCAGGGTGCAGACCGTGGATACCGAGGTCAATAGCCGTACGCTTACCTGTCTCGATGATCTCGTTGTCGAGTTGTTTCTTCACCTTGGCAACCACCTCCTCGATACGAGCAGGGTGGATACGTCCGTCGCTAACCAACTGATGCAGAGCCAGACGACAGGTCTCACGGCGCACTGGATCGAAGCCGCTGATGACGATGGCCTCAGGCGTGTCATCAACCACGATCTCCACTCCGGCGGCAGCCTCCAAGGCACGGATATTTCTTCCTTCACGACCGATGATACGACCCTTTACCTCGTCGTTATCGATATGGAACACGCTGACGGAGTTCTCAATGGCCGTCTCCGTAGCCACGCGCTGGATAGTCTGGATCACAATCTTCTTAGCCTGGGCATCGGCATTGAGTTTCGCCTCATCCATAATCTCATTGATGTAACTGGCAGCGGCTGTCTTGGCCTCGTCTTTCATCGATTCCACCAGGCGGTTCTTGGCTTCCTCGGCACTCAGTCCAGACACCTCTTCCAGCATCTCGCGCTCCTTGAGTTGCATTTTCTCCAACTCCTCGGCCTTGACAGCAAGCAGTTTCTTCTCATTGTCAACACGCTGCTGCAGGTTGTCGAGTTCGTTCTTACGACGACCGAGTTCCTCCTGACGCTGATTCAGCGAGATCTCACGCTGCTTCAGTTTGTTCTCACTCTGCTGGATGTGCTGGTTGCGCTGCTGCACTTCCTTCTCCAGTTCGCTCTTCTTGTTCAGGAACTTCTCCTTTACCTCAAGCAACTTCTTCTCTTTAATCACTTCAGCCTCCTTATTGGCTGTATCAACCATTTCCTTGTATTTCCCTTTAAGGACATAACGGAAAATCAGATATCCGCAGACACCTCCAAGTGCGAGGGCGCCTGCAGCAATCAACAATACAAAAATTAAATCCATAAAAAATCTATGTTGTTAAAATAATATTCTCATTTCAGAGCCTCCTCAATGTCGGAAGTCAACTTCTGGAGAATATCATTATAGGGGACTGTATCATTCTTCCGATGTTCCCGCTCATAGAGCAGCGCAATGTCTATCAGGGTCATCAGCGAGATGGTGTGCTCGCCCTTCTTCCCTTTATAGGCCTGCGCATACGCATTATAGCGGTCGGTGATGAGTTTGGCGGCGGCACGGTAGAATTCCTCTTCCTCCCGGTTCACCGTCACCGCTATCTCCTCATCATAGACATGCAGTCGGATATGTAGTTTCTCTTTGTTCACTTCTGCCATCGCTTCTTCTCTGTTTTACTGTTCGTCGCTTAAGATAGCAATGCACTTGTTCACATCCCTGATCAACTTGGCCAGGCGCGCCTTGGCACTTTCCAGGTCGCCATCGGTGATTTCCATCATCTTCGCCATTTTCAGGGTATTGTAGTCGTTATCCGCCTGAGCCAACTTTGCCTGCAGTTGCTTCATTTCCTGCTCGTTCTTCTCCACCATCGCATACAGGTCTGCGTTCTCCTGTTTCAGTTCCTTGAACCGCTGGAGCAAATCCCGTACTCGGGTCTGAAAAGTGGCAATTGTCTGCTCGTTCGAAGTCATGACATAACGTTTTATCTTACAAAAGTATGCAAAAAAGTTCTTAAAGAAATGCCATAGGCAAATCTTTTAAGTTTTTTTATACTATTTCTCGTCGTTTGCGGGCCGTTTCTCCTTTTTCGCCAGCATCACGACCTTATAGACGAAGTTGGTGATCCACTGTTGGGAGAAACCCAAGCGCTGACTGTACTGACGCACGGCCACCACAGATTTCAGCACGGCAGGGTCGGTATAGTCGTTCTTGTTGAAAATGTCGTTCACTGTTTTCTCTGTCATCGTATAGAGTGCCCTTTTCAGAAATCCCGGCAGACGGAGTTTGAACTTCATCAGGTTACCCGTCAACATCATCAGTTCCTGAGTAAATCCCTGGAACTGCACCAGATAGGTCTGTGCATCCTGCACCTTCTTGCAACGCTTACGGAGACTGGAGTCAATCTCCTTGAAGAAGTCGTCGTTCATGCCATACATGCTCTTCAGCATATTCTTGCAGCGACTGCGCTCACCTACACCTAATTTATTATTCACCGTTGGCACCTTCAATGTGGCCTTAAACACACGGAGGTCAGGCAGGGCAGCCAGATTGGTGATGCCGAGGTCGGCAGCCATTGCTGCCTGGAAATACACACGGATCAGCGTCATAAAGTCCTCCATGCCACCCACCTTATGTTCATCCTCTTTCTTTCCGAAAATTTTATTCCAAAATCCCATTCGTTTCTATTTTTTGCACAATTTGGCTGCAAAAGTACGAAAAAAAACACAAATTTCATAGAATTAACTGATTATTTTTAATTTACGAACACGGAATAAATGGATTATACGGTTTTTTTTGTAATTTTGCACCAAAATTAATAATGGCATTATGAAAGGAATAGTATTAGCCGGTGGCTCAGGGACACGCCTCTACCCTATCACAAAGGGTATCAGTAAACAATTGATTCCGATCTTCGACAAACCGATGATCTATTATCCCATCTCGGCCCTGATGCTGGCAGGCATCCGCGAGATACTGATTATCTCAACCCCCTATGACCTGCCCAGTTTCAAGCGCCTCCTCGGCGACGGCTCCGACATCGGCGTACATTTCGAGTATGCCGAACAGCCCTCACCAGACGGACTGGCTCAGGCCTTCATCATCGGCAAGGAATTCATTGGCGACGACTGCGTCTGTCTTGTCCTGGGCGACAATATCTTCTACGGTTCCGGTTTCACGGGTCTGCTACGCCAGAGCGTAGAGAATGCAGAGAGGCACGGATTCGCCACCGTCTTCGGTTACTATGTGAACGACCCAGAGCGTTACGGTGTGGCTGAGTTTGACGCTGACGGCAACTGTCTCAGCATTGAGGAGAAACCCGAGTGCCCCAAGTCCAACTATGCCGTCGTGGGTCTCTATTTCTATCCCAACAGCGTGGTGGAAATTGCCAAGCACATCAAACCCTCCGCCCGTGGAGAGTTGGAAATCACCACCGTTAACCAGGAATATCTCGCCCAACAGAAACTCAAGGTACAGACCTTACAACGCGGCTTTGCCTGGCTCGACACCGGCACCCACGATTCCCTCTCTGAAGCCTCTACCTTTATCGAGGTCATCGAGAAGCGTCAGGGTCTGAAAGTGGCCTGCTTAGAGGAAATCGCCTTCAAGCGCGGCTGGATCAGCAAGGAGCAGTTGGCCGAAGTGGCGAAGCCGATGGCGAAGAACGACTACGGCAAATACCTCCTCACCCTTGTAAAATAAAGGAAAAAATAACAGATTTCGTCATTTTTTGATGATTTTTGGCAAAAAAGTTTGGTGGTTTCAATGAAAATGCCTACTTTTGTCCCCGAATTATTAACTAATTAAAATATTATTGCCTATCGAAACAGACTTTACTCAATTACAAAATTAATTGAAGTATGGGTATTTTAAAAGAAATGACCGACGAAGAGTTGGCATTGCTTTACGTTAATGGTAATAATAAAGCATTCGACGAACTGCTTTCGCGTATCCAAGACAAGATTTTCACCTATATTATGTATATGGTGAAAGATGAGGACATGGCCAACGACCTGTTTCAGGAAACATTCATCAAGGCCATCACCAAACTGCAGAACGGGCTCTACACCGACTCTGGCAAGTTCGTGTTCTGGGTGATGCGCATTGCCCACAACGTGATTATTGACCGTTACCGTGAGATCAAGGGCGAACATATTATCGAGCCTACGAAAGACAACGACCTACAGAACCTGAAAGGTGCCTCTGTGCTTGACACCTTCCGTGAGAGTGAAATGGTGAACGAACAGGTGAAGCAGGATGTGAAGCGACTGATGGAAGCCCTGCCAGAAACGCAGCGAGAAGTAGTATATATGCGCTTCTTCCAGCAGATGTCGTTCAAGGAGATTGCCGAAGAGACGGGTGTAAGCATCAACACCTCACTAGGCCGCATGCGCTATGCACTCATCAACCTGAGGAAGTTGACGAGACAGTATCGCGTGAATCTGAACTTAGAGTGAGCGGAGGTCGCGGATTACCTGTTCGGGATCCTTGGCACCAAACACATAACTGCCGCTGACGAGCACATCGACACCGGCTGCCACGAGGCGTGGAGCCGTCTCGCCCTGCACACCGCCATCGACCTCAATCAGTGTGTGACATCCCTTTTCCGCTATCAGCCGACGGAGGCACTTCACCTTGTCGATGGTGTTCTCGATGAACTTCTGTCCGCCGAAACCGGGATTGACGCTCATCAGCAGGACCATCTCCACATCGCCAATGATATCCTCCAAGAGCGATACCGGCGTCGAGGGATTCAGCGTAACGGCGGCCTTCATGCCGGCATTGTGAATCTCCTGAATGGTGCGATGCAGATGGACCGTCGCCTCAAGGTGCACATTCATCATCATGGCACCAAGTTCGGCCGTCCGCTGGATATAGCGCTCAGGACGGTCAATCATGTAGTGAACATCGAGGGGTTTGGTACAGGCCTTGGCCACAGCCTCCAACACGGGGAAGCCAAAAGAGATGTTGGGAACGAACGAACCGTCCATCACATCGAGGTGGAGCCAGTCGGCCTCACTGCGGTTAATCATCTGGATGTCGCGGTCGAGATGAAGGAAGTCGGCAGCGAGCAAGGAAGGGGATACTAATGCCATAATCCTTAGTTCAGGCTCAGGGCCTGATTGTTGTTACTAACGCGATAGGTGTAAGCGAACTGACGGATCACGTTGAGCGTCTGCTCACGGGGTTTGAACGTTTCTGGAGTAAAATGCTTCATAGGCAACCATCATTTACATGTTTATACCCTTGAAACGTACGACACACCTATTTTATTGTATATTTATCGAAATTTTTAACGCCATTAAGAAAATCACGCCCAGCCATACGCTTCTTACCAGCCAACTGTAGTTCATCAATCCGTAGCAGTTGGTCATCCGCACCGATGCAAGGCTGCTTGTCGAAAATGGCAGTCGTACCAGCCGCACCTGACTTCATGGTCGTCCTACTAGACTTAAATATTTTAAGCACCGTCTCTTTACCATCTGGACTTACCAGCGTAGTCCAAGCACCAGGATAGGGACTCAGCCCACGAATGAAATCGTAAACCTGCTTGGCCGACTGGTGCCAGTTAATCTCGCAGGTCTCCTTGTAGATCTTCGGAGCAGACCGCAATGTCTGTCCGGCGGTAAGCAACTGTTCCTGCGGGATACTCTCCGGACGACCGTCGGCAGCGATGATACGTTCCAATGTTTCGACACAGATGTCGGCTCCGAGACGCATCAGTCCGTCGTAGACATATTCTACATCGGCGGTATCAGGGATATCGAAGGGCTTCTGCATAATGATGCGACCCGTATCGATGTCGTGATCGAGGAAGAAAGTGGTCACACCCGTCTGCGTTTCGCCATTAATGACAGCCCAGTTGATGGGAGCAGCCCCACGATACTGCGGCAAAAGTGCCGCATGCACATTGATAGTGCCATAGTCTGGCATTGCCCAGACCACTTCGGGCAACATACGAAAAGCCACCACCACCTGCAAATTCGCCTGATGACGGCGTAACTCATCGACAAAAGCAGGATCTTTCATCTTCACTGGCTGAAGCACAGGCAGGTTGTGCTGTAAGGCATACTTCTTCACCTCCGAAGACTGTAGTTCGTTCTGATGTCGCCCCACAGGTTTATCCGGCTGCGTCACCACAGCCACCACATTATAATCGTTCTCCACCAGAGCCTTCAGCGTCTCCACCGCAAACTCCGGCGTTCCCATAAACACAATCCGTAATTCTTCCTTCTTCATGATTCTTCACTTTTAATCAGTCTTCTGACATGTCATGTACCATCTTCCGATAAAGGGTATAGAGCCGCTGACGGGAGATGTAGCCTTTCAGGTGGTTCTCGGCATCGAGCACGGGGAGCCAGTCGGCACGCGTACGATCGAAGGTACGCATCACCTCTGCCATCGGTATATTGTCGGACAGCGTGGCCTTGGGCTCAATCATCAGTTGCGAGGCCGTGAAGTGATGGTAGAGTTCGATGCGGAACATCACGTTGCGAATCTTCATGATCTCCACCTCACCGAGGAGCATCCCACCGGCATCGAGTACAGGCAACACAGAGGTATGGCTGCGGCTGATTTTATGCACGATCTGTCCCAGTTCCATATCAGGCGAGACAGGATCATAGTCGCGCTCAATCACAGAATCCAGATTCATCAATGTCAGCACAGCATGATCGGTATGATGGGTGAGCAGTTGGCCTTCCTTCGCCAGACGCGCGCCATAGATGCTGTGCGGCTCAAAGATGATAATAGTGAGATAAGAGCAGACACTGACCATCATAAGGGGCAGCAACAGGTCATAGCCCCCCGTCAGTTCGGCAATCAGGAACATACCCGTCAACGGCGCATGCATCACACCCGACATCACCCCCGCCATGCCCATCAGGGCGAAATTTTTCTCGGGGATATACACCCCGACCTGATAGATGTTCCAGAGGCGTGAGAAGAGGAAGCCCGTGAAACAGCCGACAAACAGACTCGGTGCGAATGTACCGCCACAGCCGCCACCACCATTAGTAGCAGATGTGGCAATGACCTTCATCAGAATGACCAATGCGATATAGATTAGCAGGATACTCCCCTCGCCTGCGAACATCGAATTATTAAGTATCTGGTTCCAGTCGGCCTCGGTCCGTCCGTTCAGCAACAGGTTGATGCTGCTGTAACCTTCGCCATAAAGTGCCGGAAAGCAGAATATCAGGAGACTCAGTATTGAACCGCCGATGGCGAGTTTGATGTGCGGATGGTTCTTGTAGCGAGCAAAGACTCCCTCGCAGGCACTCATCATCCGGATAAAATAGAGTGAGATGAGACCACAGGAGATGCCCAGCAACAGACAGGCGGGGATGCGCTGTACAGACCACTCACTGTCAAGATGGAAGGTAAACAGCGCTGCATCGCCACTGAAGATATAGGTGAAGCATGTCGCCGTGACACATGACACGAGGATCGGCAGCATCGCCGACATCGTCATATCAATCAGCAACACCTCGACGGTAAAGACCAGTCCCGCTATCGGGGCTTTGAAGATACCGGCAATGGCGCCTGCAGCACCGCAGCCCACCAGCGTCATCAACATCTTGCGGTCCATGTGGAAGGCCTTTCCCAGGTTCGAGCCAATGGCAGAGCCCGTCAGCACAATAGGAGCCTCAGCACCCACCGAACCGCCAAAACCGATGGTGATGGCCGAGGCAATCACTGACGACCAACAGTTGTGCGACTTGAGCCGCGACTTGTTCATCGATATGGCATAGAGGATACGGGTGATACCGTGAGAGATATTATCCTTGACGATATAACGCACGAACAACGAAGTGAGATAGATACCGATGACGGGATAGACCAGATAAAGCCAGTTGGCCCGTGACTTCTCGAAGCCGCTGGTCAGCAGCATCACAATCTGATTGATGATCCAGTGGAGTGAAAAGGCAGCCACAGCGGCAAAGAAACCCACCAACAGCGCCAGGATGAGCATGAACATCCGCTCGCTGATGTGCTCCACCCGCCACGCGTGCAGGCGTTCAAAAAATCCAGGTTTCGCCGTAGTTACTGCTGCCTCCATGATTTACTTCCTAATGATGGTAACCTCTCCATTCTCCCGCAGTCGGATGATGGCTGACGGGGTATGCGGTTTATGTTCCTGCCGACGAGACCAACAGACATAATCCACAGCATCGAGAATGCGCTGATCGATGTCGCAGTAGTTCTGAGCCGCAGGCTCGCCGCTGATATTTGCCGATGTCGAGACGATGGCCTTCTGGAACCGATAACAAAGTTCCTTCGAAAAAGGTTCGTTGGTGATACGGATACCTATCGAGCCATCTTCAGCAATCAGGTTCGGTGCCAGATTGATTGCTCCGTCCAAAATCAGTGTCGTTGGGCGACAAGTGTTAGGTGATGGGGGTTGGGTGTTAGTGTCTTGCAGACTGTCGATAAGTTGCCAGGCGACATCGGGGACATTCCTGACATAGCGCTGCATCCGTGCATCACTGTCTACTAAACAGATGAGTGCCTTCGAGTCGTCACGCTGCTTGATTTGATATACTTTGGCAACGGCCTCAGCATTCGTGGCATCACAACCGATGCCCCAAACAGTATCCGTCGGATAGAGTATCACCCCACCCTTCCGCATCGTCTCTACAGCCTGTCTGATATCTTCTTCTCTTGTCATATATCTGTGTTTAGAACGAAGGATTAATCACAAAACGGATGCCGTGCTCTGATGCTGTGGGCAGACCGCGGTAGTTGATGCGATGAACATACTCGATCTGGATGAGACTGAGGATGTTCTGCACACCGACGGCATACTCTAAGTAAGGCACCTTGCTGTCCATGATGAAACTATTTTCGGGGAACACCAGCAATTTACTGCTCGTCTGATTCTGAGCCAGATAGGGATTGTTCTTATCGGAGAGGGCACCCCAAAGGCCTTTAAATTCAAAGATCTCACGCAGTTTGAGTTTCCTGAGCAAGGGGATACGATTCAGCAGTTTGCCGCCCATCTCCCACGTGAGCATCAGCGAGGCATAGCGGTCGTTGAGGAACTCCATGTTGTTGAT
>JAFWTK010000165.1 GCA_017518935.1 Prevotella sp. | reverse complement strand
TCGGCAGAAGAAGCCACCTCAACGACCTCACCAAACAACTTGGCTTCCTTCATGGCTTTCTTGGCCCACACACCCGTGTTCAGATAGGCAGCCTTCTTAATCAGGAAGTTGAATGGAATCATACAGAACTCCAGACTGGCACCACCACCCAGGAAGATTACTGAATAACCCTCGGGCACGTCGAGCAGTTCCTTCACGAGAGCCACGGCCTCGTCAACAACGGGCTGAAAATCCTTTGCACGGTGGCTGATCTCCATCAGAGAGAGACCCGAGCCATTGAAATCAAGACACTGTTGAGCGGTCTTCTCAATCACTTCACGGGGAAGCATCGAAGGACCGGCGTTAAAGTTGTACTTTTTCATTTTTAATTGTTATTTTGAATGTTTGAAATTAATTCGTTTTTGAAAAACGCTGCGAAATTACACTTTTATTTTCATTTGACCAAATAATTGAGCAGAAATTCACGGAATTAACGTATTTTCTTTCAATTTGTCAAGTCAGCATAGCACTTTACCCAATCTTTTGATAGTTGGCATCCGCGCCATCTCCACTCTAGCAGTGCAAAGATAGTGAATATTTTCCGTATTTTCTTCTATTTGAACCGATTTTTAATTATCTTTGGCTTCGCCGAAGGTACTTACGCTCGAAAAAGTCAAAAACATTTGGCTTATTGCTCGCTTATTCGTACCTTTGCATTCGTTATGAAACAAAAGGAACATACCGTCATTATCTCGCTTGCATCCAACGAGAATCAGGAAGCCAACATGGAGGCTGCCCGCACCCAACTCACGCAGTTGCTCACCACCGTACAATTCACCTCCGCCATCTTCACCGAGCCCATCAACAGCATCAGGAAAGAGCCCTACCTCAACCAACTCTGTCAAGGCACGACGGCTCTCGGCGAGGGACTCCTCGGCGAGGTGTTGAAGGAGATTGAGAAACGTCTCGGACGCACCAAGAATGAAGACGGCATCGTAGCCATCGACCTCGATCTGCTACAGTACGACAACCGGCGTCACCACCTGCGTGACTGGGACAGAAACTATGTCAAGGACTTAATTCAAGGGCTACGTGACCCATCGTGCGACGCAGGTTGATCTCCACACAAGGATGCAGTAAGAAACCGTCGGTTTCCGAGTCCACGATCATCATATCGATACCGAAGGGTCCACGATACTTCCCCTGGAATCGTTCGCCCAGACATTCGCAGATGCGCTGCTGGACCGTATCGAGCAGATCTGTCGGCAGGTAGTGGCCTATCATCTCTCGCTTTGCCTCCTCCGTGGCCAGGATGTTTCCCGTATAGGTCCCGTTCTGCGTATAGAAGAGTGAGAGTCCTAAATACCTTACACGCCCCTCGCCATCGCTCTCGAACTCCATCCCGAAGTCCTTCACCTTCTGATAATGGGGTTCTACCACGACACTGCCCTGACGGGTGATTACGTTCTGAAGCCAACGGACTTGATAGTTATCCATCATACCATCGATGAAACGGATGCCCCGTCCGCTGCTGCTCCAGGGAGCCTTCACCACAAGATGCTGATGTCGGCGCAGCAGATCCCCCACTCTTTCCTGGCTGTCCGTCTGCCACGACGCTCCTATCAGACCATCACCCTTCAGGTTTTCCAATAGCCATACTGCCGTCTTCCGATGCGACAAGTCACGTATGACGGCAATAGTCTCTTCTGAAGGGACAGCCTTCACGCCATAGCGGAGCAGAAACTCACGGAGCGCCAAGTCCCAGCCCCAAGGCTCCACATGGTCGATATCAAGTTTTGCAATGGCATGCTTGTCCACAAACCATTCAAACGGTCTGTGCATCAGACGGGTATAGGCCGTCTGCGCCCACGCCACATCATCCACCAATACATAGTCGCCGGGTGCAGCCCATATTGCGGGCAGATAACCGAGGTCGTGCCTCAGTTGTCTGCCCGCATGTGGTGCCGTGAAATTACCCAGGTTCGCCGCCAGCGCAATGTCGTGTTCAGGATTGAATACATGCAGAATGGCTCGGAAGCGTCTCGCCATACATATTAAAGCGTGCCTTTGAAATATTCTATGGTCTTGGCAAGTCCCTCATCGAGTTTCACCTTCGGTTCCCAGTCGAGTTTCTCCTTGGCCAGCGAGATGTCAGGCCGGCGCATCTTCGGGTCGTCGGAAGGCAGTGGACGGAACACGATCTTACTCTTCGAGCCCGTCATGGCAATCACCTTCTCAGCCAGTTCCAGCATAGTGAACTCGCCCGGATTACCGATATTCACCGGTCCTAAGAAGTCGTCACTGCTGTTCATCATGCGGACCATACCCTCTATCAGGTCGGAGACATACTGGAAGGAGCGTGTCTGCTGTCCATTACCATAGATGGTGATGTCCTCCCCTCGGAGCGCCTGCATGATGAAGTTGGATACCACACGACCGTCGTGCTGTGCCATGCGCGGTCCGTAGGTGTTGAAGATGCGGATCACCTTGATACGCACACCGTGCAGGCGATGGTAGTCGAAGAACATCGTCTCTGCGCACCGTTTGCCCTCGTCATAGCACGACCGTATGCCGATGGTGTTCACGTTGCCCCAGTAACTCTCCGGCTGTGGATGGACGGAAGGGTCGCCATACACCTCGCTGGTGGATGTCTGCAGGATCTTACACTTCGTCCTGCGTGCCAGTCCCAGCATGTGATAGGCTCCGAACACAGAGGTCTTGGTAGTCTGGATCGGGTCGTTCTGATAATAGATCGGCGAGGCCGGACAGGCGAGGTTATAGATCTCGTCGACCTCTGCCCAGTACGGCTGACACACATCGTGCCTCACCATCTCAAAATTAGGCCGTCCTATCAGGTGCCATACATTCTCCTTCGATCCGGTATAGAAGTTGTCCAGACAGATCACGTCGTTGCCTTCATTCACCAGTCGTTCACAAAGGTGGGAGCCGATAAAGCCTGCGCCACCAGTCACCAAAATACGTTTCATCATTGTTTCTAGTTGTTTAGTTGTTTTTATTATGATTGTCTGGGTGCAAAGATAAACAAAAAAAACGGACCGACAAAATATCAGCCCGATTTTTTTACTACGGCTTGAGGTCAACCTTCGTCAAGGATGTAACCACCATTGTCACCGCCACCACCATTGTCTCCGCCTCCGGCATTATTACCACCACCGGTGTTATTACCGCCGTTGTCACCACTACCAGTAGAGCCACCGTTGCCAGTAGAGCCACCGTTGCCAGTAGAGCCACCATTGCCAGTAGAGCCGCCGTTGCCAGTAGAGCCGCCATTGCCAGTAGAGCCGCCATTGCTACTCCCACCGTTGCCGTTGTCATCGCTGACGGAGGTACGGGCCCCCTTCGGTACGACATACTGGCGATTGTATTTGATCAACTCATTGACCTGCGAGATCAGTTCGTCGAAGCGGGTGGGATCCTCATCCATCGCCGCCGAGGCGTTGATCATCAACACGAGGTCGCGGTACGCCTGGTCGGCATGCTCACGGGCGTTGGCCAGGGCGGCCTTCTCAATCAGCATCCGTTCATCGTTGCGCTGCGCCATCAGCGTGCGCACGGCCTCGTTGGCCGTCTTGAGTTGGTTCACCAACGGGGTCAGCCCGAGGGCGTTCATCTTCTCCACGGCCTGCTGATTGGCTTCCAGTTCCTGGATCATCTGCTGCAACTTGCCGCTCTCCTCGGAGTAGTTCTCGCTGACATCGATGCCGTACTTCTTGATGATGTTCCACAACAGCGTGCTGGCCTCCCTCTTCTCCGCGTCGAAGATGAACTTCTGATACATCAGCACCTGACTCTTGAGAGCCAGGTAGAGGCTGTCGCGACGTGTGTCCTCGTCAGCGATGCGCTGGGTGAATTCGCTGGCGCGACTCAGTTTGTAGGCGTCGTCCATGGACGTCACGCCAGCCACAAACGGTGTGTAGGCCGCCTCCACCTTCTCGGGGAGTTGGCTCACGCCCTCCTCGCCCGAGTCGCGATAGGTCTTCACGATGTTCTTCACCTGCTGTACAAACTCCAGGAATGCCGCCATGCGCAGGTACTTCAACTGGAACTGAATGATTTGCTTAATGTTAATTGCCATAGTTTTTACTTTTTTGAATTTTTACTTTTAAATGGTTTGAACTGAATTTCGGGGATGGTTTTGCAACCCCTGTAAAGTAGTGAGTCGAGTCTCAGGGACGGTCTTGCATACCCTGCAATGGACAGAACCGAACTCGCATTGCCTCGTTGCATACCCAGCATTTCCATGCCCTGGTCGCCGGCAGGGCTTTACACCCCCTGCAACGGTATGAGCCGAATCTCAGCCAGGGTCTTGCAACTCCTGCAATGGTCTGCCCCGGATACAGGGGAGGTTTCCCCCACCCTGCAATGGTCTGCCCGTCATCACGCTCACATCATTCTCACACATAGATGCCTCCCACCCGTTTCAGAACGCACAAGCCTGGACGGCCACCGTTCCCACCACGGTGGTGATGATGGTTGCAATAATCTGGAGAATCTTCCGAACTGTTGACCACTTGATTTTACACTTCATACGCAATTTTGTTAAAGGGTTTGACAAAATGAGGGGCGGTTCGGATCGTACAGGCCTCATGGCGGTCTGTTGGATGTTGTCGCGGCACTTACCTGCAGGCCGTCTCTGTCGCCATGGCCATGCCCCGGCTCCTACCCCGCTCCCTCGGGATCTCGCCTGCAAAAATACATCATCCACCCACGCCCAACCATACGCATCGTGCGCCAACCATACGCAACGATACGATAAAATGCAACAACCCGTTCTACGGCTCACCGAGGTAGTCGGTGATGAGACGGACGGCCTTGGGGCTGAAGAACTTGGCATGGGGACTCTGGTGGCAGTCGGCGAGCGCGTCGGCCAAGGGACGACAACGGCGGATCCAGGCGTTCAGGCGGTTGAGGGCCACATGCGGGTCGCTGTCAGGAAAGTACAGCATGGCAAGTTCCGACTTGCCATAGGGTTTGATCTTGAACATATCCACTAAAATATCTCTATCTCCTCCGCACGGTCGAGCCAGCATTGGTTGCTGACCGGCAGGATGTTGTAAGTATTGAACTCACCCGTCTGGTGGATGGTCTGCACCATGCCGTGACGGTAGTTCTGCGGGTTGAAACTCAGATGGCAGGTGCCCTTGTGGCCCATGGCATCGTCGCGCACCTTGTCGACGATCACCTTCAGCAGGTGCAGCGAACGACTGGTACAGGCCTTGTCGTCGTTGACGAGCACCAGACCGTAGTCGGCACGGTTGCGGAACTCCGCCGACCCCGACGCATTATAGAGCGACTCTATCTGTTCGCCCTTCTGCGGTTTCGAGGGGTGTACCACCACGGTCACGAGCAGTCCCGTGCGGTGGGCAAAGAGTTCTATCTCCGCCAGCACGTCACCGATCTTCATGGTGTCGCTCTTGGCCCCGTCAGGCAGTTGGATGTAGTTGAAGGGGTCGAGCAGCAGTTGTCGGATGCCGTAGCGCCGTTGCAGTTGTTCGGCCCGGTGGAGCAGTTTGTGGATGGTACGCCCCGACTCCTCGGTGAGGAAGAAGATATTCTGTTCGAGCCAGTCGAGGATGCGTTCCGCCATGGGCTGCGGGATGGCCGTACGCCTGTAGTCAACGCCACGTTCGGTGGTGACCTCCACCCTCCGGAACTTCTTTCCGGCGATGGCGGTGGCCATGCGCTCGATGTGCCTTTCCGGCGGGAACATCTCCGGCGAGTAGACGGCCGCCTTCCAGCCGTGCAACAAGGCCAGGTTGAGCACCATGTCGTCGGCCAGCGTCGATTTGCCCGTGCCCGGCTCGCCCACGATGATCACCGACCGTCCCAGTTCGAACTGCACATGGTCGTCGAACTCGCCCCATCCCACCTTCTTGCCCGGTGTGATGCCGTTCTCCCAGATGCCGAGTACCTTCTGCCGGTAGGTGCCGAGCGTCTCCACGCCCGTGATGGGACAGGGCACGGCATGGTTGACGCACTGCAGCACGGCATCGGTGCCGTAGGTCATGAGCATCTCGTTGGCATCCTTCGCCACCATGGGGTGCTGGTCGTCGTCGATGCGCCACTCCACGATACGGCAGCGTGCCTCGCCGAAATACTCCGCCAGCACCTGGCGTAGTTTCTCGCCGTCGCTGTCCATGTCGCCCGCCAGGAAGATGGTCTTTAAGGGGTCGAGGTGCGAGTAGCGGAAGCGGTCGAAGAGATGCTTGTCGCTCTGTGCGCCGTTGGGCACGCTGATCACGTTGTCGAAGCCCGCCTCCATGAGTGCCAGCGCGTCCATCATGCCCTCGGTGATGATGATGCTGTCCTGTCCGATGCAGGCATCGATGTTCCAGGGAATCAGTTCACAGCCGTTCTCCATGGCAAACTGCTTGTCGGTGGTCTTGTACTGGATGTTGAGGATGCGCTGTCCCTGTCGGAAGGTGAAGGCCAGACAGTCGCGCCCGGTGCCGCCGACATTGTACT
>JAFWTK010000164.1 GCA_017518935.1 Prevotella sp. | reverse complement strand
AGGATGCTACTACGAGTGACCATTGGAACATCTTCGCCATCCCCAACGATGTGATGAAGGCAAATGTTGACATGAAGCAGAATCCAGGTTATTCTGGAGGCGAGTAAATTTTCAAGGTAAAACGTAATAAAGACATAGAATATGAAAAAGTTATCATATATCCTTAGTGGACTGCTGATTGCCGGTTGCTCAGCCTTCTTCAGCAGTTGCGGAGACAATGAGAATTTTTGGGGACCTCATACCTTGACGGACGACGAGATAGCAGAGATGGCTCGTCAGGACTCCATCAAGCAGGCCCAGCGTGAGCGCATCGATGCCGACCTCATCTTGGAATACACCGTAGAATTCTTTATCAGTGCCAATTCCTACGATGGTGGCGAGGTGAAAATCGATATGGATAAGATTGCCAGCGAGTTTGGCATCTCGAAAGACGCCTTAGGCACAGCCCTTAACGGCGACGGTGGTGCCGACGTGACAGGCTTTGCCATCGAGGGGTCTACCCATGCCGACAATATGACCTCTTCCAACTCCGGTGCCTACTGGGGACACTGGTGGGACAAGGACGGCAACGTGAAAAACTGGGGCGACGAGGCCATGGTCTTCGCTGAGTTCGAATACACAGAAGACGGCGAAGGTATCTTCCATGTCGGTCAGTACCCCGGTCACCTCGTAGCCGACCAGCAGGTGAAATTCATCGAGGCACTGAAGTATCAGGATAAGCGTGTGGCCATCGTCATCACCGCCATTGCCCGTGAGCGCGGCGAGGTGAAGGCTACTGTGGTTGCCTCTAACAAACTGACTGTTGAGACTGCTCCCAACGACACCTACGCTACCGTATCCGTAGAGGGCTTTGATGCTGATGCTGCTCTGGCAGCATTGGGCGCTGGTTCTTGGGCTGATGTCGACTGGGTATCTACCAACGCCGACGGTTCGTATGCTCAGGAGTACAGTGCCGATGCACCGGGCTTCTGGTACGACAAGGAGGGCTTCTCTGGCTCTTGGGGCGACAACGCCAGCGTCTTCGCCACCTTCCAGGAGGGCCATATATGGATTGGGCAGATGCCAGGCCAGATGACTGCCGGCTCTTCTGTCACCATCAACTTCAGCGCCATGTACAACAACAAGATTGTGGAGAATATCATCACCGTGGTGATCAAGGAATATGAGGATCCGGAGACACGCCCCGAGGGCACTCCTGCCTCCATTGAGCGTGACATCACCCTGACCAAACCCTACGATGCCGACTGGGGTGCTACCGATGACTTCGACGTGAAGGAAGAACTGCGTCAGTGCTTCAAGATGACTACCTACCAAATCTTCTCTGCCCTTAAGAGTGGCGAGATGAACATGTGGTGTGGTGAGGTTGGCAAGGATGCTAATGAGGATGGTACGGCAGCCTATACCGCTGACGCTCCTGGATACTGGCTCGGTGCAGAGGGACAGCGTGTGACTTGGGGCGACGAGGCCATCGTCTATCTGAATCTCGGCATCAGCGAAGAGAGTCTGGCGTTCTATTCAGGCAACCACCCGGAGAACTGCAGCCCCAACGGTCAGACCATCAAGACGAAGATGATTCTTGAGAAGGATGGTGTCACAGCCACCTTCAACATCACCATCAACATCACCGCTGCCCAATAAGTCAAGGTATCTGTTATGACAAAAAACATTCTAAAATATCTGTTCCTGTTTGCTACGGCGGTTCTTGCCGCATGCAGCAGCGACGACAACGACGTGACCTCTGCCGCCCCGATTCTCTCGGAGGCGGAGGTCAACGTCGACTATGATGTGACGTTCTACTCGCTCTCTGTCACCTCGCGTGCCGTATGGAACGCGACGGTAGAGAATGGAGGCGAGTGGTTGAAACTCGTCAGCGGAAAGGGTGTGGGGGGTAACAGCGAGAAACTCTCGTTCGAGATGACCCGCAACACCACGAAGACACCGCGCGTGGCGAATATCAAAGTGAGCAGCGGCACAGCCAGCACGCTCTTGAAAGTGACCCAGGGTCCGTCGTCGATAGAGATCATGGACAAATCGCAGGTAAAAGACTTCGACAAGTATTACAAGCCTCAGGAGT
>JAFWTK010000018.1 GCA_017518935.1 Prevotella sp. | reverse complement strand
TTCACATAATCTCCAACCTTCCCTCTGATATTCTCAACATCATTCGCAAGGTCTGTACCATCATGAGTCAAAATACTTGGTGTACCTCCCCAAAACATTGCACCACAATCAAAAGATATTTTATATCTATCGTCACCCTTAAAGAGACGACCACCATATCCAAAACCCAAATAGGGCTTAAAAGCATTTGCTCTGACCTCAACCTTTACCATACTATTTTCATCAGGTTCGATAATATACGGAGAGCCATCAGAAGTATTATCTCCTATACGAACACCCATACGACCATATTGCGAAAACTTATCATACAGGATATCCTGGTATTCCGGATCATCTGTGATGGCTATAGGATTCCCATGATAATTGAATGTTACAAATGGCTCCTTTCTGATAGCCTTCTCATACATATTATTATAAATACCGACAGCCACCAGTGAAGGCATATCTTCCGTCGTATTATAGGCCTTACCTATCATGGAGTTCCCTAAATAGAAACCGGCTGTAAAATGCCAATGCTTATTATTCTTAAAAGGAAAAACATCCACCAATAAGTTAAAATTGTAGTAAGTAGGAATGCCTATCATACCAACACTATTATCAACCTGAAAACCAGTCATATCCTCCAGAAGTCCTGAGAGTGTCTGAAATTTCGATTTTGAAGTAGCAGCATCATCACCTACCTGAACTTCAAAATTCGCCTTATAATGTATATGAGGCATAAAAGAGAAGCCAGCACGCAACTGGGCGTACTCTCCCATAGGCGATGCAAGATCAAAGCCCAAACCGGTTGAGCCCACAGTCAAAGACGCATCAAGATGCTTGAAAAAGCCATTTTCTTGACTTTCAGAAGTCTGCGCACTTGACATAAGTCCAGAACAAATTACAATAAACAATAAAATAAACTTTTTCATCTGTCCTATATTTATATATTGATACTATCTTATTTCATCCTCCATGCTCCGTGGTACTCAACCATCGGAACGGCAACCTGCTCATTAGTGGAGTCACCGTAACAGAATACCAGAAACACATTCATACACTGTAGCAGTGTATCAGCCTTCGCACTGACGATACGGATCTCATGAATACCATGATGCATTTTCTCCTGCTGAGCCATAAACTGCTTATACCCTATGACCAGTTGTTCGCGATACGACTTCGGGAAACTGTCTGCACCGGCCTTGCCTGCCAGGAAATACTCATATTCACCACTTATCAGGTGTTCGTAATAGCCCTTGGCTGCCAGTGAAGCCATTTCCTCTGCGGTTGGACTAGAACAGGCACAAAGAAGCAGAAGCAATATCACCGATGTCAATAGGTGTTTCATCCTATTTCTGACGGATAAAGACATTGATGGGCGTACCCGTCAGTGTCCAGTTCTCACGAATCTTATTCTCCAAGAAACGCTTGTACGGCTCCTTCACATACTGAGGCAGGTTGGCATAGAACACGAAGGTAGGTATCTGCGTATCCGGCACCTGCGACACATATTTGATCTTGATATACTTGCCCTTGATGGATGGAGGCGGGAAGGCCTCAATCAGGGGCAGCATCACCTCGTTCAACTTCGTGGTTCCAATACGAACCTTACGATTCAGATAGACCTGTTTGGCAGTCTCCAAGACTTTGAAGATACGTTGTTTCGTCAGCGCCGAGGCGAAGATGATTGGGAAGTCCACGAATGGAGCCATACGGTTGCGGATGGCATTTGTAAAGGTGTCAATGACAATCTGCGACTTATCCTCTACCAAATCCCACTTGTTGACAACCACCACCAGACTCTTACTGTTCTTCTGGATCAATTGGAAGATATTCATGTCTTGTGCTTCGATACCACGGGTAGCATCAATCATCAGGATACACACATCCGAATTCTCAATGGCACGGATAGAACGCATCACGCTATAAAACTCCAAATCCTCCGTCACTTTGTTCTTACGACGGATACCGGCTGTATCCACCAAGTAGAAATCGAAGCCGAACTTATCGTAGCGGGTATAGATAGAGTCACGGGTCGTACCGGCAATCTCCGTCACGATGTTACGTTCCTCTCCGATAAAGGCATTGATGAGACTCGACTTACCGGCATTTGGGCGTCCAACGACGGCAAAGCGGGGAATACCTTCCTCTAAGTTATCGCCTGCTTTTTCTGGCAACACTTCCAACACCTTATCTAGCAGGTCACCTGTACCACTACCGGTAGCGGCACTGATACAGTATGGATCACCCAGTCCGAGTTGATAGAACTCATATTGATCATAGAGATTTTTGTTGTCGTCAGCCTTATTGGCCACCAAAATCACCGGCAACTTGGCACGACGGAGTATCTGGGCCACATCCATGTCCCAGTCTGTCACACCGTTCTTGATGTCACAAAGGAAAAGCACCAGATCGGCCTCTTCCGTCGCAATGATCACCTGCTTACGGATCTCCTCTTCGAAGATGTCATCCGAATTGACCACCCAGCCACCTGTATCGACGACGGAGAATTCCCGCCCGTTCCATTCACATTTGCCATATTGGCGGTCACGGGTGGTTCCTGCCTCGTCACTGACGATAGCCTGGCGGCTCTTCGTCAAGCGGTTGAACAGGGTTGACTTTCCCACATTCGGGCGTCCTACGATTGCTACTAGATTTGCCATATACTAACTATTAATTTCTAGGCGATCCCAGGTAGTCCTAGGTTATCCTAGTTATTCTGGATTATACCCAAAATGATTCAGTTCTCGCTCTGAGGAGCGCCAGTCCTTATCCACCTTTACGAATACCTCTAAGAAAATGGGCTTGCCAAAGAACTTCTCCAATGACTTGCGAGCCTCAGTACCAACTTTCTTCAATGCCACGCCCTGATGCCCGATGATAATACCTTTCTGGGAGTCACGTTCTACATAGATGATTGCATTGATATGGATATGCCTCTCGTCCTCCTTGAAACGTTCGACAGCCACCTCTACAGAGTAGGGGATCTCCTTGTCATAATAAAGAAGGATCTTCTCACGGATAATTTCCGAGACGAAGAAACGGGCGGGCTTGTCCGTCAACTGATCCTTGTCGAAATAGGCAGGACTCTCTGGCAGAAGTTCCTGAATACGCTTTAACAGCATATCCACGCCAAACTTGTTCTTGGCAGAGATAGGCAGGATCTCTGCATTAGGCAACAGACCATGCCATTTCTCGACAATATCACCTAATGCCTTCTGTTCACTCTCATCAATCTTGTTGATCAGCAGCAGCACGGGTATCGTCATCTTCTGCACCTTCGCCAGGAAATCCATGTTCTTTTCTGGGTTCTCAATGACATCGGTGACATAAAGCAGCACATCAGCATCCTGCAAGGCCGATTCCGAGAAAGCCAGCATCGACTCCTGCAACTTATAGTTCGGCTTCAACACACCTGGAGTATCTGAAAAGACGATCTGCATCTCAGGTGTATTGACAATACCCATGATGCGATGACGGGTAGTCTGAGCCTTAAAGGTCGCAATCGAAATACGCTCACCAACCAGTTGGTTCATGAGCGTACTTTTACCGACATTGGGATTTCCAACAATATTGACGAATCCAGCCTTATGCATATTTACTTCCATCATAAGCCCACTTGTAGTAGGATGCTCCATGGACGAAACCAGCACCAAAAGCGGTGAAGATCATGTTATCACCCTTTCTGAACTTGGTTTCATTATCCCATAGCGCAAGGGGTATAGTTGCGGCACTGGTATTACCATAGTGCTCGATATTCACTATCACCTGCTCCATCGGAACTTCCAAGCGCTTGGCCACAGCCTCTATGATACGCAAATTAGCCTGATGGGGAACTATCCACTGGATATTGTCCTTGTTCAGACCGTTACGCTCGGCTATCAAGGCACAGTCATCGCTCATATTCGTCACGGCATAACGGAACACTGTACGCCCTTCCTGATAGAGATAGTGCAGACGATGGTCGACCGTAAAATGCGACGGAGGACAAACGGAGCCACCTGCTTTCAGATGCAGGAACGGCAGTCCCTTACCGTCAGCGCGGAAATAGGAGTCCATCACACCAATATTCTCTTCTTCCGAAGCCTCTATCAGAACAGCAGCCGCCCCATCTCCGAAAAGTGGACAGGTCTGACGATCCTTATAGTCGGTCACCGACGACATCTTGTCGGCACCTATAACAATGATCTTCTTGTAGCGACCACACTGAATCATCGACGCCGCGACATCGAGCGAATAGAGAAATCCACAACAGGCTCCCCAGAAGTCGAATGCAAAAGCATTCTTCAGTCCGAGTTTCCCCAGTACGATACTGGCTGTTGAGGGGAACTTATAATCAGCGGTAGAAGTGGTGACAATGAGTGCATCGATGGTGTCAGGTTCAACCCCAGTCTTCTGAATCAACTGTTTGGCAGCCTTACGGGCCATATAAGAAGTGCCGAGTCCTTCTTCTGTCAGGATACGGCGCTCCTTGATACCCACACGTGTCATAATCCACTCGTCATTGGTATCTACCATTCTCGACAGTTCCTCATTGGTAAGGACATAATCGGGAACGTATCCGCCAACGCCCGTGATTATCGCACTGATCTTACTGCTCATTATTCAGCGACTTCTTCCTCTTTCTTGATAGCAACCTTACCACGATAGTATCCACAAGTGGGGCATACTGTGTGATATACATAGTAAGCGCCGCAGTTGGGGCATACTGCCAGTGTAGGTGCTACGGCCTTGTCGTGAGTACGACGCTTGGCCTGACGAGTACTTGATTGTCTTCTTTTAGGATGTGCCATAATTCTTAATTATTTAATGATTAATCTTTAATATGTATTTCTGCAAGTTTGCTCCACCGGGGGTCTACAGGCTGGTCGGACACTTCATCACTGCTTCGGTCAGTTGAGAGTTCTTCCAGAACTTTGCTCATCGCAGGGTTGCACTTGCCAGGTGCATGCACATGCTTGATGGGTATAGCCAGCATCGTAAACTCATAGATGAGCCACGACGTGTCGAGTATTCCTTCGTCCTCTGGCAACGTGATGACATCATCTTCCTCGGAGTAGGCCGCACTCAATTTCACCACTAGACGATTGTCAGTCGATATTGGCTGATCCATGTCGTCCAGACAGCGGTCACAGGTGACGGTCACTGTGCCTTCGGTATGAAACAGAAGTTCAAAAAAGCCGGTCGCCTTGCGTATAGACACCGACACATGCAATGCCCCCTGTCTCAATTCCGAACCGTCGAGAGCCGCAAAGAAGTGATTATCCAAGTCGAATTCCAAGGTTGTCACCTCGTCTGTCAGACGCTTCAAATCTATCTTAAACTGCTCTAAACTACACATTTACTCACTCACATTTGGAGTGCAAAGTTACAAACTTTTTCTCACATACAAAACACTTATTTGCTTTTTTTATGTTTTTCATCTCAAATCGCCAGCCGCCAAGCCCTATTCTCGCACACTTTCTCTTCAACTGTGCAACTATTTCTGGATTTCTATCCTGAAAGTGGTACCTACGCCCACCTCTGATTCCTTGACAAAAATCTTTCCTTTGTGGTATTCCTCAACAATCCGTTTGGCCAATGATAAGCCCAGGCCCCATCCCCGCTTCTTCGTGGTGAAGCCTGGCGTGAACACATTCTTAATATCCTTCTTTCGAATACCCTTACCATTATCGCTGACTTCAACGACCACACGACTGCCTTCGTCAATCAGTGTCAAATCGATTCTACCCTTACCCTCCATCGCATCGACGGCATTCTTACAGAGATTCTCTATCACCCATTCAAACAACTGGGCGTTCATCTTCACAATAACCTCTTCCTCTGGCAAGTGACTCACGATATCCACCTTCTTCGAGGTCCGTCGATTCATATAGTCTACCACATGAGCCAACACCTGGTTCATCGAAGCATTGACAGGTTCTGGCAAAGAACCTATCTTGGAAAAACGCTCAGCGATCAGTTCCAGACGCTTCACATCCTTGTCCATCTCTGGTATCAACTCGTCATCTGGATAATTTTCCTTCAGGATTTCTACCCAAGCCATCAGACTGGAAATCGGTGTACCCAACTGGTAAGCCGTCTCCTTCGACAAGCCTACCCATACTTTGTTCTGTTCTGCCCGTTTCGAGGCTAAAAGTGCAAATATGGCCACTACGACGAAGATCATCACAATGCCCAACTGCCAATAGGGATACTGCGCCAACCGTTTCAGCAGGTTTGATTCATCGTAACACACCAGCGTATATGGCCGCAACTCCTCAGGCAACTCCAACGAATCTGTCACCAAAGAATCACTTTCAGTCAGATATATTTTGATAAAGTCCCCCTTGTCATACATCCGCTTCCCATAACGGGAAACATATGCATCAGAATCGGTGGCGTTCTTTGCTTCTATCTCGATATTACGGAAGTCGGAAACCACACCATCAGAATCCATAACAATCACGGGAATGGTATTATTTCCTTGTATCACGTTCAGCACCAGCGACAAGTCTGTGTTCTCATCCGCATTGTTCAGTGCATTTAAAGCCTCTGCCCAGATTTCCATCTTATTGCGTTCCTCCCGCTGCAAATCTTTGACTAACAGATGCGACACCAACAACGAGGCCACCGCAATCACGATTGCCACCACCACAAGTATTATCTTCACTTGCCGTATTCTGTCTGTCCACTGCATATTGCCGACAAAGATATGAACTTTTTCGCAAATAACGAAAGATTTGGGCAAAAAACACGAAAAAGCCCCGGAGATTTCTCTCCGGGGCTTCACTCTGAAAAAAGGGGGCGGCCTCCTACTCTCCCGCATTGCATTGCAGTACCATCGGCGCAGGCGGGCTTAACTTCTCTGTTCGGAATGGGAAGAGGTGGGACCCCGCTGCAATAACCACCTGATATCTCTCGAATTAGGAATTAGATATTAGGAATTAGGAATTGTGATTACCTTATTCCCATTCAAATGTCCTAAACGT